>JAZUKS010000101.1:0-6562 GCA_045643405.1 Bacteroidaceae bacterium
GTAAGTGAATCAAGTATTATCTTGTACTATCTTTGGCGCATCTTTGACTCTCATTCTCTACTTTCGTCCCGTAGGCGAAAGTCATGTAGCCCGCTACACTCTGCATTTTGACCGGCGTCAAAAGCCGAATGATTGCCAAACCTACATCCAAATCTAGCACAATCTAATATAAACCTAATTATGATCACTTACTTAACCAATCCGCTAATATACTTTGTGAAATTGAAAAATGTTTAGTGACGAATTAAAGAATATAAGTTGGGAAGAAACCACAGAGCGCATAGCTCAGATGACCGATATGGATGTTCGTCGTGCCCTAGCAAAGGAGCATTGTGATGTCAACGACTTCATGGCGCTTCTCTCGCCTGCTGCCGAACCGTATCTTGAGACGATGGCACGCCTCTCGCGCAAGTACACCGAGGAGCGTTTCGGCAAGACCATCTCCATGTTTATTCCCCTCTACATCACCAACTCGTGCAGCAATTCGTGCGTGTACTGCGGTTTCCATCGCGAGAACCCCATGGCACGCACCATCCTCACGCCCGAGCAGATAGAGGACGAATACCGTGCCATCAAGAAGCTGGCACCCTTCGAGAACATCCTGCTTGTAACCGGTGAGAATCCTGCCAAGGCTGGTGTGCCTTATCTGGCCAAGGCCATCGACATTGCCAAGCGTTATTTCTCGAACATCAAGATTGAGGTGATGCCTCTTTCTGCCGATGAATATCGCGAACTCACAACCCACGGTCTGAATGGTGTTATCTGCTTCCAGGAGACCTATAACCGCGAGCATTACAACCTCTACCATCCCCGTGGCATGAAGTCACGTTTTGAGTGGCGTTGCGACGGTTTCGACCGTATGGGACAGGCCGGAGTACACTCCATCGGAATGGGTGTGCTGATTGGTTTGGAGAAGGATTGGCGTACCGACGTCACCATGATGGCATACCACTTGCGCTACCTGCAGAAGCACTATTGGCGCACCAAGTATAGCGTGAATTTCCCACGTATGCGTCCTGCGCAGAATGAGGATTTCCACCCCAATTGCTACATGACCGACCGTGAACTGGCACAGGCTACCTTTGCCATGCGTATCTTCGACCACGATGTAGACATCTCGTATTCTACACGCGAACCTGCCTTCATTCGCGACAATATGTGTACCCTTGGCGTCACCACTATGTCGGCAGAGTCGAAGGTTAACCCCGGTGGATATCATACATATCCCCAGGCACTTGAGCAGTTCACCGTGTCCGACGAGCGTACTGCCAAAGTCATCAACCAGCGTCTCAAGGAACTGGGTCGTGAACCCGTCTGGAAGGATTGGGATGCATCTTTCGACCTGATAAAATGAGAGCAGTCATCATCACCCTTCCCAACATCTTTGAAGGCGAGACTGCGTTGGTGAATCGCCTTTTCGGAGAGGGTAGGATAGAGCGCTTGCATCTGCGCAAGCCCAAGGTATCACGACAAGAGATGGAAGAGTGGATTGAGCAGATCAATCCCACCTTCCACCCTCGCATCGTGTTGCACGACTATCACGACCTGGCTTGCTCATACAACTTAGGCGGCATACATCTGAATGGACGCAATCCCGATGCTCCTTCGTGGGTGGGGGAGGTGAAGGCGCAACGCACGTTTACCGTTTCGCGTTCGTGCCATTCCATTGCCGAGGTGGAGCAGTATGCTCCTCTCCTCGACTATGTCTTCCTCAGTCCCATCTTCGACAGCATCTCCAAGGAGGGTTATGGTGCAGCCTTCTCGCGTCAGCAGTTGGCCGATGCGTTGCAACGAGGCATCATCCGCGACAATGTGTATGCCCTGGGTGGCATCTCTTACGAAAATCTCGATGAGGTCCGCTCCCTCGGTTTTGGAGGCTATGCCATGCTGGGCGCGTTTTGGAGGGAAGACCCCCTCTGCCCTTTGGGCATCTCCCCCTCTATGGGGAGAGGGCAAGCCCGCTGAGCGGATGATTGATGGTTGATGGTTTGAAACAAATAAACGTAAATGAAGAAAAACGTTTTCTTGTAAGGATTTATTTAACCAAAAACGGTCAAAAACGATGTTGCGGAATGACACTAATGACAAAAATAAAGGCATTTCTCATCTTTTACTCTGAGAGAAGACATTTCCTTCATTTTGCTCATTTCTGTTCATTTTGTTTTTGACCGTTTTTGACCGTTTTTGGTTTTATAAACTCATGCGAGGAAGAATCCTCAATCCTCAATCCTCAATTTTCAACCCTCAACCCTCAACCCTCCATCATCTTTTCTTCGTGCTCTTCTTGCTCTTTGTGCTCTTTGTGCTTTTCGTGCCAACGTGTGATGAAACAATGGGTATGACGGGGAAAAGCAATGTCTTCAGGTTGCCTCCGTTCACAAACTTGTCAGTATCCACGGCAGTATTGATGCCGGGGATGGTGGTGGTGCAAGAGCGTTGCCACAGGATGGCCTTGCCCTTGGTTATGACTGGCTTGCGACTGTAGTTGGCAATCCAGAGCGGATAGCGATAGAAGGTGTTGGCAAGGTACTTGTTGTAGAAGTTCTGGTTGCTGTAGATGACAGGCTTGCAACCATAGTGCTGTTCCATGAGACGAGCCATCTTCAGCACGCTGTCGCGCAAGTGACTGTTGTCGTCGGGCGAGAGGCTCTGCTTCTCGATGTCGAGCATGGGACGCAGGTCCTGGTACTCCTTCTTCACCATCTCCTTGAAGCAGTCAAACTGCTCGTCTACCGAGTTGGCCATGTTGAAGAAGTGGTAACTGCCCACCATGAAGCCATGCTGACGCGCATTTACCACGTTGTCGTGATAGAGCGTATCGATGTTCCTCTTGCCGATGGCGCGCACGTAGATGACCACCAGGTTGGGGTTGTATTCGTCCAGCGAGTCCCAGTTGATGATGCCTTGGTGAGCCGAGATGTCAATGCCGTCAAACACGGCATCAGGATCCAGTTTCACGGGTCTGTTCTTGCGGAGCAGGGGAGTAGTGAACTTCGTGTCGTCTTGGTTGTCGTGCTTGCCGCACGACAAACCCACGCCCATGCCGAAGAGCATGGCTGTCAGTACAAATGCTATGTGGAATAATCTCTTGCTTTTCAAATGCTCTTGTTTTTAAGGTTTCTGCAAAGTTAAGCAAAAAAAAGCAAATTTGCAAGAGAATACTAGTGCGAAACTGAAAAAACAAATCCACACCCTCCTCTTTTTGTCATGCTCCCGCATTCTCTGTCGTGCCGAAAAGCAAACGGTTCTGCTCGCGTTGATGTGGCGGGCAGAACCGTTATGTGTTGATGTGAATGTCTGGGTTACTTGTTAAGCAGGAGGTCTACAAACGACTTAATCTCGCTTTTTGTATACTTGCCATTCTTGTTCATGTTGAGAATCATGATGGGAACATTGCTGATGGTTCTGTTTGTAAATCCGTTTACATATAACCCCTCAATTGTGGGGAATTCTTCCACATGATCGTCATAGTTGATGTTCTGTCCCTAGGGTCTGCCAAGCATACTTGCAAGTGTTCCTGAACTGAAACCGTTGGCACTCATAGAGGTGCCATAATTGTGCGTGATGCATGTATCGTTATAAGCAGGCCAAATGTTGTAATAGCTGTTGGTGCAAGTTACTGCTTCATTGCTAGGCGCATCACCTACAAGTGAGCCTACATGCGCATCATTGTTGTAGCCCACCAACTTGCCGTAATTCCACGAACCGGTGATGCTTGCCTTTGTTTTTACACCACCCACGATGCCACCAGCGTAATTGGATGCGCTAATATCCGCCACGTTTGCACAATATGAAATGTCAACACCGGCAGTTCCGCTCGAATATCCTGTAATACCGCCGGCATAAGATGCGTTAACGGTTATGGTGCCATAGTTCATGCTTCTCGTAATGGTTTTCTCGCTTTGTCCTGCAATACCGCCTCCGTAGCTGAATGCGGTCACCATGGCATGGTTTTCGCAATCGCTGATAGTACCACCTGTATGGCCTGCAATACCACCGGCAAAGTACATGCCGGCGGCTGCTACACCTGATGTTTTACAATTCGTGATTTTTCCGCTTTTGTAGAGGCGGGCAGTTATGATTCCAGCATAATTCTTTGCCACGACAATACCATCAACATTGAGATTCATTACGCTATTGCCCACATAGGCAAACAGTCCTTGATAGTCCTCTTTTGTAGTATATGCGTAGAGGCCAGAAATGGTATGGCCGTTTCCGTCAAAGACACCTAAATAGGGTGTGTTTTCTCTTCCTGTAGTGATGGGAGTCCAATTCTTTGATGAGTTGCATACGCTTGACAGGTCGATGTCTGCCATCAGTCGTGCATTTTTTTTCGCAAAAAAAAGTGCTATTCAGCAAATTTGTTGCGTGCCGGTTCCTTTTGTTAAGTCTGACGACAACAAAAGTTGACGTGAATTTGACGTATAATTGACGAAAATTTTTGTTCGGCGAAGCAAACGTGCCTTGTAGATCCCGTTAGACAAGCAATTGAGAAAAAACACATTCTGCCGTTTTTCTCCGTTTGTGCCCGTTTTTGGTTCGGTTAAATCATTGCGTCCGAAACATCCCCACGAAACGTGATGAAATGTGTATTTTTATTTACACATGGCAATGCGTATGTGCACCCTTCAAACTGGTCAGAAAGGAGGAAGTGCCTCGTTTTTGTCAATATTTTGAAATTTCAACTTGTTGATAATGAGACTTGTTTCTGATCATTACACGAGCTGCACCCGAGGTGCTTCCGAGGTGCCTGTGCAAATTGCAGGGACAGCTCGTGCAAACGTAAGGTTCACCTCGGGTGCTGGTCGGAGGAGGGGAAATGTGCGAAAATATTTTTACGAGGCGCGAATGGGTGGAATTTAGACGCTTTTTCTCGACGTAGGTGACGCGGGTTTCATTGAATTGGCTTTTGCTGATTTCCTGGTCTGATTTTTATGTTTTTCCCGTTTGTAGATATGACAGGTTGGTCTGAAAAAACAGTTTTTCCCTACTGTTGGGTGTGTAAAAAGTGCCAATGATTGTTTAATATCGCACCAAAATCACGTTGGGGGAACTTTTTAGTAAAAAATTCCCCTCTGCATTTTATTATATATCAGCATTTTACAAAAGTTTGGGGAACTTAGGGAACTTTTTTCTCTTAAACCTTCTTGTGCGTGCACGTGTGAAAAGGTTATAGGAAAAAAAAGTTCCCTAAGTTTCCTCAAAATTTATATTCTATTGAACTACAGTACTTTACGAGGGGGTGGGTCAAAAGTTCCCATAAAAGTTCCCCCCGAATTTTAGATCCCCTCTGTTTTGGGGTGAAATACCCCTCCCGGCAAGGGTTCCTGGCGCGGGTTTGCCCTTTTTGAGGAACGTCTTCAAAAGTGCGTAAAAAAATAATCGCTATATTGCTGTTAAAATTTGCATATCTCAAAAAAAAGCGTTAACTTTGCAAAGGAAATTAAATAAGCATGAAGGTAACAAGAATCGTCGTCAGTTTGGTTTGCGGACTCACATCGTTTGTGGGGATTTCGGCTCAGCAGTCCGGTCAGTTCGACTGGGAGAATCCTGCTGTTGTTGGAATCGGCAAACTGCCTTGCCACAGCACGTTGCAATTGCCCTCGAAGGAAAGTGAGTGCAAGGAGATCGTGTCGCTGGACGGACAATGGTCGTTCTGCTGGTCGAAGAACCCGGAGGAGCGCCCTGCGGACTTCTACAAGGCGGACTATGACGTGAGCGCCTGGGACAAGATACAGGTGCCCGGCAACTGGCAGATGCAGGGCTATGGCAAGCCTATCTATACCAACATGAAGTATCCCTTCTGGATGGATGCTCCGCGTGTGACGGGCGAACCCGCCAGAGACTGGTACGCCTATGACCACCGCAATCCCGTGGGTTCGTACGTGACCTACATCGACATCCCCTCGTCGGGAAAGGCTAAGCGCGGAGGTGCTTTGGAGGATGCCTCCTACATACTGCACTTCGGTGGCGTGCATTCGGCCATGTATGTGTGGATCAATGGCGAGAGGGTAGGGTACAGCCAGAACTCCATGTCGCCTGCAGAATTTGACGTGACACGCTTTCTGCACGAGGGCAGGAACAAACTGGCCGTGGAGGTGTACCGTTGGAGCGACGGCAGTTACCTGGAGAACCAGGACAT
Organism: Bacteroidaceae bacterium; assembly: GCA_045643405.1. Lineage (GTDB taxonomy): Bacteria > Bacteroidota > Bacteroidia > Bacteroidales > Bacteroidaceae > Physcousia. The sequence continues at coordinate 6,143 of JAZUKS010000101.1, forward strand.
GTGGCGACTGAGCGGTATCTTCCGTCCCGTTCAGTTGTGGGTGCGTCCCCTGGTGCATATTGCCGACTACACGCTGTCGGCACAGGCGGACGGTTCGTTCAAGGCCGACGTCAAGGTGTGCAACACGGGCAGGAAGGCACAAAAGGATGTGCCGGTGAAGGTCAGCATCAACGGACAGGATCTGACGGCAACCATCAAGAAGATTGGGGTGGGCGATACCGTCAATGTGTCGCTGAGCACGCTGGTCGGCAATCTCCACTTGTGGTCTGCTTACGATCCCTACCTCTATCCCGTGGGCATCGATGTGGCTGACGAGCATTTTGACAACCACGTCGGTTTCCGTGACGTGCGCGTGGTGGGCGAGGTGCTGAAGGTCAACGGCAAGAACGTGAAACTGCGTGGCGTGAACCGTCATGACCA
>JAZUKS010000102.1:0-37157 GCA_045643405.1 Bacteroidaceae bacterium
CGGACACCCAGAAAAAGAGGTTTTTTCATTACGCCACCAATATCTCGCTCAACAGTAGCGGAACGAAGATAAATCAATCTACGAAATCTGCGCCATCTGCGTCGAGAGATGAATTTCTGAAATTTGTGTCAATTTGCGTCCTAAATCTAAACAGAGTTAGAGACTGCTATTTGTATTGTCCTCCCGTTATCTCGCTCACAGACAATGGGACATAAACCATGGCATAGGTTCCGGGACTCTCTTCATAGAAGAAACCTATCTTGCCATCGGCTTGCAACGTAAAGGTGCTGTAAGCAGAATAACCTATGTTCTCCACCTGTATGCCACGCGTCCAGTTGCTGGCAAAGATGGCGGGTGAATTCACGCCTTCAGCAGTCTGGTAGGATGATGCCTGCGTGATGTCCTTCCAGTATAGGCCCACCTGACTGCGGTTGTTGCCGAAGGGCAAGGACTGCAAGGCAAGACGGCATTGCGCATTGTCGCTTGTACGCACGGCATTGATAACCATAATCTCACCATTCGTACTGTTGCTACCCACCTTGATGCCATCAGGCTGGGCACTGCTGTCTACACAATCGCCCCATGCTCCCTTGGCAGGACTTGATACTGAGGGCTGTTCGGCATAGGTAAATATGTTGAAGTAGCGACCGCCAAACTTGCGACTGCTCAGTATGACACTTCCGTCGGGCAACTCCTCACACTTGGGTTCATCGCCACGAGGGGCAGGACGAGCCTGCGTTCCACCCAGCACGTTCCATGACTGTCCGAAGTCATCGGAATAGATGACACGGTTGCCACCAGGCTGAGCGCACAAGGCCGCATACAAACGATAGTAACGTCCGACCTTGACCACTCGACTCTGGAATATCTTTCCACTACCAACGAATGCCTTCTCTACCCTATCCTCACCTGCGCCAAAAAGGTCGTAAATCTGTGAGGTAATATTCTCGGGCGCCGACCATGTTCTTCCGCCATCATTGCTGTAGAAGCGGGCAAAGCAGTTGGGACTACTGGGGTTTGCGTGATAGTTCGTCTCTCGGAAACCAAAGAACTTATTACCCGCTACCGTCATCAGCAACACACAGTCACTCTCACGGTCAGCACACAAGGCAGGATCGCCAAATCCCTTATAGAAGACATCGGCAGGCGTATCATCCGCACCAGCCACCACCAGTTGAGGTTCCGACCATGTCGTGCCGTTGTCCATGCTCCTACGCAGGTACTGGTCCACACGGCCTAATCCTATGTCATTGTGGCAATAACGATAGTCGCTGAAGGCAATCAGTTCGCCCATACGGTTAGTCACGATAGCCGGGATGCGATAGAACTGAAAGTCGGGATGCTCGTACCACAAATACTGGTAGTGCGTGCCGTCATAATCAAAGGTCACCGTGTCCCCCTTTATTTGGCTTGTATAACCATGGTACTGGTACGCGATGCTCAGTTCTGGCTTCACGCCAGCGGGTACAAAGAACGTCTTCTTGCCCACATCCTTTCGGGTTAGGTAAGAGGTCTGTTTCTCATCACCGTACGTAATGTTGAGTTGTGCCAACTGGTAATTATTGGCGTATGGATTGTCTTGCTTCAGCACAATGTGCACATCATAAGCCACCGAGTCCGCACCTGCCGACGCACTATCCGCCCACAGCGCGCTGGCACTCCCCATCAAAAGAAAAAGTATAAGTTTCAGTCTTCTCATAGTACTTGATTTACCCTCGTCACTCGGTCTTTCCGATCTTCATGCTGACGGGAAAAGGATGATTGAGCGCTACACAAATAGCCTCCAGATCAGATATAGAAACAATATCTATCTCAAGGCATCCAGAATCAATTATTGCCAATACCCTTGGTGACGTCAAAACAGAATCGTCCATCACAATCGGCATTGTCTCAAGCAAGTTTCTGTCTGTTATAGTGGCCAAGGTCTTGTGAAAGCTCTCTACAAATTCAACACAAATGGCAGAACCACGCATTCTACGCTTCAATTCCGCATTCTTCACCTTTCCGGATAAGTCAACCACATTACCTTGGCTCTCACGAAGTTGCAGTTTACCCGACCAGGCAAGTGCCTTCTCAACAAGGGTCATATCGACAGTATCTGGCATTTCAACAATGTCAACATGAACATTGCCACCCTGCATGGTCGCCTTTGCCTGAACATGCAGTTCTTGCAGACGTCCTTCAACAGCCTGCTCCACCTGTTTGTCGGCAAAACCCTTGTCGTAGCTACCCGAAGGTGTAAGTTCGATAGTTGCAATAGGCTTTTTTGTACACGAGCACAAGGCAAGTGTCAAAAAAGAAAAATTCAAGGCAAGGGTTTTAAGAAATGATCTGGTCATAAAGGCGTAAAAAAAGATAAGGAATTAAAATGGTTTTTTCGTATTCGCTGGCAAATTGTATTATATACTTAACAGTTTTAACACATAGTCTAATACTTTAACAATTTCTCTATATTGGTATCCGTAAACGTCCTCCATATTTTCAACTCCATTGGCTTATAGTCATTAAAAATCTGCTTCACGAACTCTATCTCGAATATTAGTCTAATGTCGTTTTTATCCTCCCCTGTTTGTCCTTCCTTTCTATAACCGACACGAACCACCTTTATAAGATACAAGTCTCGTATTCCTTTTCCCTCAAGGCATGGTGCGAAGTAATACAACTCTGTGAGGTTGACTGTCGATGGAAAGCGTTTGCCTGTATAATAAATCTCAGCTATCTGCTGTATGTAGTCAGAAAAATTATCTTTCTTGACAAGGCAAACAAGCACATTTTTTGTTTCATCTATCTTAACGTCAGATTCTGCACCTTTCTCTCGCACCATGGAGTTCTCAGTAATGTTGTCGGGATACATTTCGAGCAAATCCATAAAGTTCAACTGACGATAACTCTCCGTCTTAGCAGATTTCTTTATCGTTGGCGGAACGACTTTCTTATGTACACCCATTATCTGGTCTACAGCATCTTGATAGTCAGCCGTTTCAGCGGGAAACTCTCTTTGAATATCGTTGAACAAACGAATAAGCGAACGTCCTACCGCCCATGCAAGATTTACGGGTACAGCATTGCCAATCTGCTTATACTGGTCACTCATCGTACCTTGGAACAACCAATTGTCAGGGAATGTTTGGATACGAGCATACTCCCTTACGCTGAGCGGACGTGTTTCAACAGGATGACAACGCTCAGTTTGTTTTTGGCAAGGTGAACATGTTAGAGTTAAAGAAGGTTCATCAAGAGAGAGACGACGCGCCATACCTGTCTTGCCTCCACCAAGCAACCAACTGCCACCCATATACTTGCGGGCAACTTCTTCGGGCAAATCTCGCCAGTCACCACCTTGTGGAACAAGTTCGAGCACTTTTCGTTTCTTCTCTGGATATTGTACACCAATAGACTTGGGAACGTCAGTATCAAATATCACACTACGATATAAAGCATCACGAAGCGTCAGCACCCTTTTGTAGGGAGATGGCCAATGGAATTGCACCCTTTCTGCAATGTCGTTGCGTATTGCGATAAGTATAAGACGTTCACGTTTTTGAGGCACTTGATACATGATGGCCTTCAAGACGCGAGGTTCTACCAGCGTATATCCCAACTCGGCAATTGTATTGCATATTGTCTTGAACGTACGGCCGTCATCATGAGACGTCAAACCTTTGACATTCTCGCCCATGAACACCTTTGGGCGTATTTCCTGTACAGCACGTGCTAACTCAAAAAACAATGTGCCACGTGTATCGTTGAAACCACCCTGTTTGCCAGCATACGAGAATGCCTGACAAGGGAAACCTCCAGAGAGGAAATCCACTTTATCGCGTAATGGTGTAAAATCCACATTGCGCACATCACCCTCGATAACATTCCAACCTGGACGATTTACGCGAAGTGTGTTACATGCCGATTTGTCAAATTCATTAAGCAAAATATGATGAAAACCAGCCTTATCCATACCAAGAGCTAATCCTCCCCCGCCGGCAAACAACTCGATAGAAGTAAACTGCCGAGCAGGAATGACATCTCTTTCCTCATCCCATTGACTATTTAACATAGCCTGAACGTCGGGCATGTCGTGAATTTCTTCCATATTGAAACCTTTCACGCCATTATGAGTATGGGATGGGTACACGCCCTTTTGCCCCCATCGTTGTGCCGTTGCATTGGACGTACCTGCCAATGCCGCAAGGTTACTTTCTGATATGAATACCATGTCTTACAAACCTCCTTTAACTCTAATCTCCTCTGCAATCTCCTTAACTTTGGACAATATCAATGCACTACCATCGATTCCATCTTCCTCAACAACCTCACCAAACGCTTTGGCAAGTACGTTATAGAAATCTTTATCTCCGGTCAGACGCTCCCAAAACTCTGCTCCGATGTAAACGGGATAGGTTGCACTGATGGTTCTGTAGTTTGCCGACATTTTCTCTCCATAAAGAATACCCACAATCATATCATCAATCTGCAGAGGCATTCTATCCAAACGTGCTTTACCGATGAGATTCTTGAAATGACCCATGATGGTGGCCACGTCATCACGATTGATAGTTTGTGGGCCAGCCTTGCACTGGCAGTATTTCTTGCGTCCATCAATAGCATCGACAAACTCTATATCGATTCCGTCAATCCCCGAAGCGCCACCCACAATTTCTTGCAGTTGCGTGATGAATATCTGGATGCTCATTCCAAAACTCGTATTGAGACTCGCCCCCAAAATGCGGGGATAAACCAATGCTTTTGCAAGGGACTCCGGTTCTGTATTGCCACACAAGAATGCAGCCAAATAGTTGATAAGAAATGGATTGACATCAAAATCCTTCAACTTTAGCTTACTTAAATTCTTTATATGGTTAGGTATGATGATAGAGCGAAAATACTCTTTACCGTTCTCAATGATAGCTTTTTTTTGTTCTTCGGTCATGGCTCTTAATCGTTTCTTCAATCTCTCACTCCTTGTGTGAGAAAGTTAAACTTTGGCAAAGATACGAAAAAATCCTCAAAACAACACACAAGTACCATGGATAAATAACCTTATGTTTCTAAATCTAACATCAAAAAGGCAAAACAAAGAAACAACGCATAAGTACCACTACGCTTTTTCTCTATGGTTCCTCCGAGGAGCGTGTACTCAAAGTCCAATCAAAGTCCAATTAAAGTCCAATTAAAGTCCAATGTTTTATAGAAAAAATTGTAGTTTCATTGGAGTATAATTGGGATTGAATTAGGGGCAGAGCAGAAGCACCTCGCAGGAAGACTTTTCATACGTGCGTACGCGTATTTCAAAAGGACACGCGTGGGCGGGCACGCAAAGGCACTATTTCTTGGCAGAAGACTTTAATTTCTGAGCCTTCAGGGAGTGTTGCTCAACGACCATCTTCAAGACAACGACATCCTCGATGGGACGATCGACGGTATCGGTTGGAACCTTTTGTATTTTATCGACAACTTTCATTCCTTCAATAACTTGGCCAAAGACCGTATAGGTGCCATCGAGATGCGGAGTGCCACCATATTGCAGATAATCGTTGTACATGTCGGAAGTAAATTCAATGCCGTTTTCCTCGAGAGCAGCCGCCGCCTTTTTGAGACTGGCAGGACCGAAACTCTTGCCCGTAACGATGTAGAACTGACTGCCACTGCTACGCATCTCAGGATTGACATCATCGCCTTCACGAGCAGCCGCCAAAGCACCACGAAGATGGTAGTAGTCGGGCACCAAAAACTCGGGAGCCAACGTGTACGAAACGTCACCCTCGCCCAACAGCTCACCGGGTTTCGCCATCTTGCTGTCGGGATCGCCACCCTGAATCATGAACTGGTTGATGACACGATGAAAAAGGGTTCCATCGTAATGGCCACTCTCTGCCAATTTGAGAAAGTTGTCGCGATGACGAGGAGCCTCATCCAACAATGCCACACGAATATTGCCCATGGAAGTCTCAATGCGAACCACGGCACGCTTCTCTTTTTTGGCACCCAACTTGCCATTCATCGCAGGAAGCATGAAAAGAAGAATTAAAAGTAACTTTCGATACATAAAACGCTTATTTTTGACAAAAACTGCACAAAATTAGGAAAAATTCCCCACCAAACAAAACAACTTGCGATTTTTCTTCAACATAACGGCAAATTCGCATAGATTATCAGCAATTTACAGTAGTCAAGAAAACAACTTTTTACAGTTATGAACAGGGTTATGAACAGGCGGTTTAAAAATAATAAAAAAATTTTTTGCAAAAAATGTGGGGAATTGTGGGGAATTTTGTAAATTTGCAGCCGAATCAGCTAATAATAAGTAACACGTATGCGATTTACAGGTAATTCAGACGCCAAGGCGGACTCAAAAGGCAGAGTATTTCTGCCCTCTGCATTCCGCAAAATCCTGCTCAGCGAGAAGGAAGAGGGACTGGTATTGCGCCCCGACTTTTTCCAGAAGCAGTGCTTGGTGCTGTACCCCCTGTCGGTGTGGAACGAGATGGTGGATGAACTGACCCGCCACACCAACCCCTTCGACCGCAAGGGACGCGCCGTGCTCCGCCAAGTAGTGGCAGAGTCGGAAAACGTATCGCTCGACAGCGACGGTCGCATACTGATACCCAAACGCTATCTTGAAAAAGTAGGCATCACCTCTGAGGTCCGTTTCATCGGCATGGACAACACCATCGAGATATGGAGCCGACAGGCCGCACAGGACATCGTGGACAACCAAGATGCTTTTGCCGATGACCTGGAGACGTTGATGAGAACCGGTGATTGAGGATTGAGGATTGAGGATTGAAGGTTGATGATTGAAGATTGATGGTTCTTTCTCCGCTTTGCTACGAAAGCATCGGGCAAGCCCGCTGAGCGGAGGATTGAAGATTGATGGTGGGAGATTGAAGGTTCTTTCTCCGCTACGCTATGAAAGCATCGGGCAAGCCCGCTGAGCGGAGGATGGAGGATGGATGGTCAGAACCAAGACCGAGGCTGAGAATTGAGAATGGAAATTGAGAATGGAGAGAGTAGAGTTGAAAGACTGTTGACCGTTGACTGCTACTGTTGACTGTTAAACCCCGCCCCTCGTTAACCCCAAATACTAAAAACAACAAGACATGAATTGCGAAACCTACCACAAACCAGTTATGCTGGAAGAGTCGCTCGAAGGACTCAACCTGAAGGCTGACGGCATCTATGTTGACATGACATACGGTGGCGGTGGTCATAGCCGTGAACTGGTGAAGCGACTGGGCAAGGAAGGCCATCTGTATGGATTCGACCAAGACCTGGACGCCATGGCCGGTGCCATGCAGGATGAACGATTCACGTTTGTCAGAAGCAACTTCCGTTTCCTCAAGAACTGGATGCAGTACTACGAGGTAGAGGGTGTGGACGGCATCCTGGCCGACCTGGGCGTCAGCAGCCATCACTTCGACGAAGGCGAGCGCGGTTTCTCATTCCGCTATGACGCAGCACTCGACATGCGTATGAACCAGGCTGCCAAACTCACCGCCGCCAAGGTGGTGAACGAATACAGCGAAGAGCAGTTGGCAGATATCTTCTACCTGTATGGCGAGATGAAGAACAGCCGCAAACTGGCATCCACCTTGGTCAAGGCACGCAAGAGCGAGGAGATAAAGACCACCGGTCAGTTGGCAGAACTGCTGAAACCCCTGTTGGGCAGAGACCGCGAGAAGAAAGACCTTGCCAAGGTGTTCCAAGCCTTGCGCATAGAAGTCAACGGCGAGATGAAAGCCCTACGACAGATGCTCAACAGCGCCATGGAGGTGCTGAAACCGGGTGGCAGACTGGTAGTGCTGACCTACCACTCGCTGGAAGACCGCATGGTGAAGAACATCATGAAGAGTGGCAACATAGAGGGCAAGACAGAACAGGATTTCTTCGGAAACGTACTCTCACCCCTCCGCCCCGTGAAGAAAGGCGTAATGACACCGTCGGACGCCGAGCAACAAGAGAATCCGCGCAGTCGCAGCGCAAAACTTAGAATAGCAGAAAAAGTATGAGCAAGAAAAACAGAAACGACGAAGTAGAAGAGTTGGACGAATTGCTGGACAACGAACTACAGGAAGACGAGGCTATCGAGGAAGGCGGCGACGAGATGGAGATTGAAGGCGAGGACGAAGAAGAGGAGCATCCGAAGAAGAAACGCCATCGTCTGATGCGCTCGCTCATGAACAATGAGGGCGAGAACAACATCACCAGCATCAAGGACCTCTACAAGAGCATCCGTCTGAATGGCGAGTGGTTCAAGCGCAACATCCTTTTCATACTGACGATTACCGCATGCCTCATTGCCTTGGTGACCAACCGCTACCAAGCACAGCAGGAGCAGATTGAGGAAGCGGAACTGAAGAAGCAACTGACCGAGATGAAGTACAAGTGGCTGACACGATTCAGCGAGTTGACCACCAGTACGCGTCAGAGCCAGATTGAAGAGAGACTGAGACAAGTGGGCGACACCACCCTGACCCACAGCAAAGATGCACCTTTTATTATAAGAGCAAATAAGTAATGGCAAGCGACAAGAACATAACCGGAAAGCAGAAGTTGGGAAAGAAACCCACGAAGCCGAACATGGGCATCAAGCGATTCCGCTTGATATTCTTCTTGTTCTGCCTGATTGGCACCATCGTAGTGGGTTCGGCACTGAAGACCATGCTCTCGAAGAGCAGTTACTGGGAGGAAGTGCGCAAGCAGTTCACCAAGAACAACATCGTCGACCCTGCCATCCGCGGTAACATATACGACTGCAACAACCGTCTGCTGGTGGGCAGTGTGCCCGAGTACCGTCTTTGCATGGACTTCAAGGTCATCGACAAAGACTCCGTTGCCCGCAAAAAGGCACAGAAGTGGCGCGACAGCGTCTTCATCGCCAGTCTGGACAGCATCGCCATGGGCATGCACCAGATTTTCCCCAACTACAGCGAGGAATTCCTCCGCAACCGTCTCAAGGAGGGCTTTGACAAGAAAAGGAACGGATGGAGCATCCTGCCCCGCCACCTGGCAACCTTCATTGAATACCAGGAGTGCAAGAAGTTGCCCCTGTTGCGTGAACGCTCGTACAAAGGCGGTTTCCACGGCGATGAAATCATGACGCGCAAGAAGCCATACGGAAGTTTGGCAAGCCGAACCCTGGGACAATTGTACAAGGACTCTGACCGCGTGGCAAAGAACGGTCTGGAGTTGGCATACGACAGCATTCTGCGCGGAAAGGACGGCATCAAGCACAACACGAAGGTCAGAAACGCACGCGTGGACTTCACCGACATGGCTGCCGTGGATGGCAACGACTTGATGACCACCATCGACGTGTACATGCAGGATGTAGCCGAGAAGGCCATCGTAAACCAGCTGAAACGACTGAATGCCGAGATGGGTATCGTCATTGTGATGGAAGCCAAGACGGGCGATGTGAAAGCCATCGTAAACATGAGCCGCACAGAAAGCGGAGAATATGCCGAGATCATGAACTATGCCGTATCGGAGTGCATGGAACCCGGTTCTACGTTCAAGACTGCCAGCATCATGGTGGGACTGGATGACGGCAAGTTCACCAAGAACACCACCGTGGATACCGGAAACGGTGTGTTCATGATGCACGGACGTCCCATGAAGGACTGGGGTTGGGCTACCAAAGGCGGATTCGGTGTCATTGACCTGAAGACCGTCATGGAGCAGAGTTCGAACGTGGGTATCAGTCGCCTCATCGACAAATACTATTACGAGCATCCCGAGGGGTTTGTAAAGGGTCTGGTACGCGAGGGCGCGGGTATTCCCCTTGACCTTCCCATTCCCGGTTCGCAGAACCCTCGAATGAAGAAGGACCCCAAGAACGAAAACACATGGTGGAAGACTACCTTGCCCTGGATGAGTATCGGTTATGAGTCACTGTTGCCTCCCATCAGTACCTGTGCCTTCTACAACGGCATTGCCAACCACGGCAAACTGTTGCGCCCACGCTTTGTAAAGGCTGAGATGAAGGACGGCAAGGTGGTTCGTGAGTTCCCCATCGAAGTGTTGCGCGAGAAGATGTGCAAGGAGTCTACCCTGAAGGACATCTACGAGATATTGGAGAACGTGGTAAGTGCTCCCAACGGAACCGGCAAGAAAGCACGTTGCCCCTTCAAGGTGTGTGGCAAGACGGGAACGGCACAGATTGCTGCTGCACGTGGCGGTTACCACAGCGGAACCACACGTTACCTCATCAGTTTCTGCGGATTCTTCCCTGCCGAAGACCCACAGTACACCTGTCTGGTATGTATCCGCAAGTATGGTCTTCCTGCTTCTGGTGGCGGACACTGCGGTCCCGTATTTGCAGAGGTGGCACAGGCCGTGATGTCAACGGGCATGAACCACCGCATTCCTGCCGACGTATATGACAGCACTTCCGTGATGCGTCCCACCATAAAGAACGGCAACACCGAAGAGACCGAATTGGTACTCAAAGAGTTGAACGTTCCCTTCAAGAAAGTAGAAACCAGCAAGTCTAGCATACTGCCCGGTACGGGTAAGCAACCCGAGAACATCGGCCACTGGAGCACTACCGACACGGAAACTGGCAAACTGCAACTAACGGAGGTTGCCGTACAGCCAGGCAAGATGCCCAGTGTAATGGGAATGGGAGCACGCGATGCCGTATTTGTCCTGCAACAGGTAGGTGTGAAGGCAAAAATCAGAGGTGCAGGCCGCGTGACATCGCAGAGCATCAGCGCCGGCACAGCCATCAAGAAGGGCGTAACTGCCGAACTGGTTCTTGCAAAGTAGAAAAACGAGGAGTCGGCGAAAGTCGGAAGACACCTCGACAAAACATAGTAATAACAACTTGTACTTTTGTACACGACAAATAGTAAATGATATGATGGTACTGAAACAACTGATCGAAGTAACTACCCCACTGCAGGTTATCGGCAACAGTGAGGCAGAAGTGACAGGCATCGAGATTGACTCTCGCAAAGTTAAGAGTGGAAGTGCTTTCGTTGCTATGCGAGGCACCCAATCGGATGGACACGATTACATCGGCAAAGCCGTTGAGTTGGGTGCATCGGTCATCATCTGCGAGAAACTGCCCGAAGTGCTTGCCGAAGGCGTTACCTATGTTCAGTACACCAACACCGAGGATGTAGTAGGCGTGTTGGGCACCCATTTCTATGGCGACCCCACCAAGCGCATGAAGCTCATCGGCGTTACGGGTACCAACGGCAAGACTACCATCGCTACCCTACTCTATAACATGTTCCGCCACTTTGGCTACAAATGCGGACTCTGCAGCACCGTCTGCAACTATATCGACGGCAAGCCCGTTCCTACCGAATGCACAACGCCCGACCCCATCACGCTGAACCAGTTGTTAGGACAGATGGCTGACGAGGGTTGCGAATACGCCTTCATGGAAGTGAGCAGCCACAGCGTGGTGCAAAAGCGCATCGGCGGACTGACCTTTGCCGGTGGCATCTTTACCAACCTGACACGCGATCACCTTGACTATCATAAGACTTTCGAGAACTACCGCGATGCCAAGAAGGGTTTCTTCGACGCATTGCCAAAAGGTGCCTTTGCAGTAGTCAATGCCGACGACAAGAACGGCATGGTGATGGTGCAGAACACACAGGCCGACGTTAAGACTTACTCTTTGCGTGCCGCAGCCGACTTCAAGGCGAAGATCATGGAAGAAGGCTTCGAGGGTATGAACCTTGAGATGGACGGCAAAGAGGTATTCGTACAGTTCGTGGGCCGCTTCAACGTATCGAACCTCTTGGCAGTATATGGAGCAGCACGCATGATAGGTCGCGACAAGGACGAGGTGCTGGTGGCACTGAGCACCATGAAGCCCGTCAACGGACGCTTCGAGAGCATCCGCAGCAAGGAAGGCGTAACTGCCATCGTGGACTACGCTCATACCCCCGATGCTTTGGTCAACGTGCTGGCCACCATCAACGAGGTGTTGCAGAAGAAGGGCCAGTGCTGGACCATATGCGGTGCGGGCGGCAACCGCGACAAGGGCAAGCGCCCCCTCATGGCACAGGAGGCCGTGAAGAACAGCGACCGCGTCATCATTACCAGCGACAACCCCCGCTTTGAGGAGCCACAGGACATCATCAACGATATGCTTGCCGGTTTGGACGACGAACAGAAGAAGCAGGTCATTACCATTGTTGAGCGCCGAGAGGCCATCCGAACAGCCTGCATGATGGCGCGTCCCGGCGATGTCATCCTGGTAGCAGGAAAGGGGCACGAAGACTACCAAATCGTCAAGGGTGTAAAGCATCACTTCGACGACCATGAGGTGATAAGGGAAGCATTCGGACTCTAAGTCACCCCCCTTCAAAAGCCAATTATCAATTGTCATTCATCAATATAAATAAAGCAAAGTGTTATACTATCTCTTTAGATATCTCGAGGAATACGGAATCCCAGGTTCACACTTGTGGTCGTACATCTCATTCCGCGGTCTGCTGACCCTGGTGCTGTCACTCATCATCTCTGCATGGTTTGGCGAGTATTTCATCAAGTTCATGAAGCGCCACAATGCCAGCGAGGCACAACGCGACGCCAGCATCGACCCCTATGGAGTTGACAAAGTGGGCGTACCCACCATGGGAGGTGTCATCATCATTGTTGCCACCGTCATTCCCTGCTTGTTGCTGGGCCGTCTGCGCAACATCTACATGTTGCTGATGCTGGGCACCATCATCGTGCTGGGCGCTCTGGGCTTTGCTGATGACTACATCAAGATGAAGAAGACAAAGGACGGCATGCGTCCCATCTTCAAATTGGCAGGACAGGCGTTGCTGGGATTGTGCGTGGGTCTGACCCTCTGGCTGAGTCCCGACGCAGTCATTCAAGAGAACAAGACAACCATCAAGGAGAATCACGAGATTGTTGTGCACAGCGAAGAGAAGGTAAAGAGTACCGACACAACCATCCCCTTTGTCAAGAACAACAACTTGAGCTACAGCGGAATGATGAGTTTTATGGGCGATTATAAGACTGCAGCAGGATGGATTTTGTTTGTGCTTGTCACCACCTTCATCGTAATGGCTGTGAGCAATGGTGCCAACCTCAACGACGGTATGGACGGTATGTGCGCGGGAAATTCGGCCATCATAATGTTTGCACTAGGCCTACTGGCGTATGTGAGCAGTCATACAACAATGGCACAGTACCTGAACATCATGTACATACCGGGGTCGGAAGAACTGGTAATATTCTGTCTGGCATTTGTAGGAGCGCTGGTAGGTTTCCTGTGGTACAACTCATACCCCGCACAGATTTTCATGGGTGACACGGGTTCGCTTGCCATCGGTGGCGTTATCGGCGTCATGGCAGTCATCCTGCACAAGGAGTTGCTTATCCCCCTACTCTGCTTCGTGTTCCTGATGGAGAGTATCAGCGTACTGCTGCAAACCAAGGTTGCCAAGATGGGCAACAAGAGAGGACAGAAATGGCGCGTATTCAAACGCGCACCCATCCACGACACCTTCCGTGTGAAACCCGGACAGTTGGCGAGCGATGTCAAGGTGTACTTCAACTGGCCCAAAGGGTGCTGGCTGGAGTCAAAGATTACCACACGTTTCTGGATTGTCTCCATTATCATGTGTGCCCTGGCCATTGCGACACTGAAGATCAGATAAAAGGTTAGAGGTTAATGGTTAAAGGTTAGAGACCATGCTGAAGGTTAGAGACTAGAGACTAGAGACCAAAAAATAAAGACGTAAAAAGACGTAAAAGCAATATAAAAAGATGAGCAAGAGAATTGTAATTTTAGGAGCAGCCGAAAGTGGTGTGGGTGCCGCTGCATTGGCAAAGGTTAAGGGATTTGACGTATTCGTAAGTGACATGGGCAAGATAAAGGAGAACTACAAGGAACTCCTTGCTCAGTACGAAGTGGCATGGGAAGAGGGACAACACACGGAAGACCTCATCATGAACGCAGACGAAGTCATCAAGAGTCCCGGTATTCCCGAAGAGGCTCCTATGGTGGTGAAACTCAAGAACGCAGGTATTCCCATTATCAGCGAGATAGAGTTTGCCGGACGCTACACAGATGCCAAGATGGTGTGCATCACCGGAAGCAACGGAAAGACCACTACAACCAGCCTCATCTACCACATATTCAAGTCGGCAGGCTACAACGTTGGCTTGGCTGGCAACATCGGCCGATCACTTGCCCTGCAGATTGCAGAAGGCAAGAAGTACGAATACTATGTCATTGAGTTGTCAAGTTTCCAATTGGACAACATGTACAAGTTCCGCGCCAACATTGCCGTCTTGCTCAACATCACACCCGACCACTTGGACCGCTACGGCAACTGCATGCAGAACTATACCGACTCCAAGATGCGCATCTTGCAGAATCAGACCGAGGATGATGCCTTTGTATTCTGGGCAGACGACCCCATCGTAAAGGAGGAACTCAAGAAGTATGGCATCAAGGCTCGCATGTGTCCCTTCAGCATCATCAGCAAGGAGGGCATGATAGGATACATTGCTGACGGTCAGTATGTCATTGAGCAACCCACTCCCTTCAACATGGAGCAAGAGGAACTGTCGCTTCGTGGCAAGCACAACATGTACAACTCGCTGGCAGCAGGTATCACGGCTCACCTGAGCGGTATCTCGGACGAGAAGCTGCGCGAGTGCCTCGGGAACTTCGAAGGCGTGGAGCATCGCCTGGAGAAAGTGGCACGTATCGGTGGCGTGCAGTACATCAACGACTCGAAAGCCACCAACGTGGATGCTTGCTGGTATGCTCTCGACAGCATGACAACGCCTACCATCCTCATCATCGGCGGTAAGGACAAAGGTAACGATTACAACGCCATCAAGGACCTGGTAAAGGAAAAGTGTGCAGGATTGGTTTATCTGGGTGCAGACAACCAGAAGTTGCACGATTTCTTTGACGGCATGGGCATCCCCGTGGCCGACACCCATTCGATGAAGGAATGTGTTGAAGCATGCAACAAGATGGCAAAACCCGGTTACACCGTACTGCTGAGTCCCTGCTGCGCCAGCTTCGACCTCTTCAAGAACATGGAGGACCGCGGTGAGCAGTTCCGCGAGTACGTACTTCACTCGTAAGCCATACTGCCCGATTCATAATGTGACACACCAGCATGCATGGCGGATTATGAATGAAGAATTGAACGGATGAATAATGAACTGTGATTTGTGTATTGAGCAATGAAACTACCTACAACAACGATAAAAAGCAAAGGCTGGCTGCAAGGCGACATAGCCGTTTGGATGGTACTCATCGTACTCTGCGCCATCTCATTGATTGAAGTGTACAGCGCATCAAGCAATATGAGTTACCAGAGCGGCAAGTACTGGAGTCCCGTGATAGAGCACGGTCAATACATCATATTTGGTGTATGCGTGGCATGGTTGTTCCACATAATACCATGCAGGATGTACAAGCCTATCTGCGCAGCTCTTGCAATCCTTTCCGTCGCACTACTGATTTACGCGCTCGCATTTGGAGCGAGAGTGAACGGAGCCGGACGATGGATTGTGATTGCCGGACGAACCATACAGCCGAGTGAGATTGCTAAAATATCAACCATCGGTTTCGTGTCGTTCCTACTGACTATGCGCAACAAGGAAACCGGCGAAGCCCACAGAACGGGAGTGAAGATTGCATTGGGAGTAACCATTATGATGTGTGCGCTCATTGCATCCGAGAACTTCTCAACCGCTGGTCTGCTCTTTGTAGTAGTGATGGCACTATTGTGGATTGGACGTGCTCCCAAAAAGATATTGATGTGGATTGTGATACCCATAGTCGGAGGAGGAATATTGTTGTTTACGGTAGCCAAGACCATTCCAAAGGAGACGGCTGCCTCACTGGCAGAGAACGTACCCATGCTGCACCGTTTGCCTACATGGGTGAACCGCATCCAGAATGGCAACGAACTACCCGCAGACCCGAAACAATACAATGTGCAGGATAATCAGCAGGTGGCTCACGCACAGATTGCCATTGCTACCTGTGGCGTAGTGGGACGCGGTCCTGGCAAGAGTGTGGAACGTGACTTCCTGCCTCAGGCGTTTTCTGATTTCATCTTCGCCATCATCATCGAGGAATTGGGAATCACTGGAGCACTCTTCGTGATGTCACTATACCTGTTCCTACTATACCGAGCGTGGAGGATAGCAGATAAATGCGCAACGAGGTTCCCGGCCTACCTTGTGATGGGCTTGTCGCTCATGCTCGTGCTGCAGGCCCTCATCAACATGGGTGTTGCAGTAGGATTGCTACCCGTCACCGGTCAGCCACTTCCCTTGGTCAGCAAGGGCGGTACTTCTACCATCATCAGCTGTATCTATATCGGCATGATACTGGGCGTGAGCCGCTCGGCTCGTCAGGTAGAACCCGTTGCCGAAAGCGGAGAGATGGAAGCCGTTCAGGGGTAATGGTGAAAAGGTTAGAGGTTAAAGGGTAGTGGTTAGAGAACATACTGAAGGTTAACTGGAAGGTTAGAGGTTAAAGAAACGAAAATGGAAGATCTTAGAATCATCATAAGCGGAGGAGGCACTGGAGGTCACATCTTCCCAGCAGTAAGCATTGCAAATGCTATCAAGCAACTAAATCCTAAGGCACAGATTCTGTTCATTGGAGCAGAAGGCAGAATGGAAATGACAAAAGTTCCTGCTGCGGGATACGAAATCAAGGGCTTGCCAGTAAGAGGACTCATCCGCCCCCTGTGGAGTTTGAAGAATATTGGTGTGATGCGCGACTTCTTCAAAAGCAAGAAGATTGTGAAAAGCATCATAAAAGAATTCAATCCTCAGGCCGTGGTGGGTGTAGGAGGCTATGCCAGCAGTCCGACACTCAATGCAGCCTATTCGCTGGGCATTCCCTGCCTCATTCAGGAGCAGAACTCGTTTGCTGGTGTCACGAACAAATCGTTGGGCAAGAAGGCCCAAAAGATCTGCGTTGCATACGAAGGAATGGAGCGATTCTTCCCGAAGGAGCGTATCGTTCTGACCGGTAACCCCGTACGACAGAGTTTGCTCAACATAGAAGCCACAAAAGAGGAGTGTGCCAAGACCTTCGGCATGAGTACGGAGCGCCCCATCATACTCTTAGTGGGAGGAAGCCTGGGAGCGCGAACCCTCAACGAGAGTGTACTGCAGAACCTCAAGGCCATATCCGAGGCACCTGTGCAGTTCATCTGGCAGACGGGCAGCTACTACAAGCAGCACATTGCCGACGAGCTGAAGAAGCAGGGACAGCCAGAGAACTTATTTGTTACCGACTTCATCGCCAAGATGGATCAGGCATACAAAGCAGCAGACCTTGTCATCAGTCGCGCCGGTGCCAGCAGTATCAGCGAATTGTGCTTGTTGGGCAAACCATCTATCCTGGTACCATCGCCCAATGTGGCAGAAGACCATCAGACGCATAACGCAATGGCGCTCGTCAACCGCAATGCGGCACTCTTAGTGAAGGATGCTGAGGCTGCAGAGAAGTTGATCCCCCTTGCTCTCAGTACAGTAACGGACAAGGAGAAACTGGAGAGCCTGGGCAGCAATGCGCTTAAGATGGCATATCCCGACTCGGCAGAGGTAATAGCCGAGATGGTGATAAAAATGGCAAACAGAATGTCAAAATAACAAAGAAGAAAGAAAAGGAAATGGAAATTAAGGCTGTATATTTTGTAGGTATTGGAGGCATTGGCATGAGTGCCATTGCACGTTATTTCTTGCACCAGGGCATCGTGGTGGGCGGTTACGACCGCACCCCCAGCGACCTGACCAGAAAACTTGAGGAGGAAGGTGCTTCCATCCACTATGAGGAAAACATAGACCTGATACCCGAGGCATGCAAGAACAAGGATAACACGCTCGTCATCTACACACCAGCCATTCCGGCAGAGCATAAGGAATTGCAGTATTTCCGTCAGGGTGAGTTTGACATACAGAAACGTGCGCAGGTTCTCGGCACGCTGACGCGTGCTCACAAGGGTCTCTGCGTTGCAGGAACCCACGGCAAGACGACAACGAGCAGTATGGCAGCACACCTGCTGCACCAAAGCACGGTGGACTGCAACGCATTCCTCGGTGGCATCACGAAGAACTACGGCACCAACTACATACTCAGCAACAAGAGCGATTATGTAGTCATTGAGGCCGATGAGTTTGACCGCTCGTTCCACTGGCTGACGCCTTATGCCACTGTCATCACAGCCACCGACGCCGACCATCTGGACATCTATGGTACTGAGGAGGCTTATCTGGAGAGTTTCAATCACTACAGCAGCCTCATCGTCAAGGGAGGTTACCTCATCCTACATACCGACCTGAAGATGCAGCCACGCACCGGTGAAGACGTTACCACCTACACTTACAGCCGTGACAAGGGTGACTTCCATGCCGAGAACGTGAAAATTGGTGGTGGAGAGATTACCTTCGACCTCGTTTCACCACTTGGCAACATCGACAACATCAGTTTAGGTGTACCCGTGACCGTAAACATCGAGAATGGCATTGCTGCCATGGCGCTGGCACAGATCGCAGGTGTTTCATCTGACGAGATACGCAAGGCAATGGCATCGTTCAGTGGTGTAGACCGTCGTTTCGACTTCAAGGTCAAGACTGACAAGATGGTTTACCTGAGCGACTATGCACACCACCCTGAGGAGATCAGACAGAGCATCCTCAGCATCAAGCAACTCTATGAAGGACGCCGCATCAAGGCCATCTTCCAGCCACACCTGTATACCCGCACCCGGGATTTCTACAAGGAGTTTGCCGATGCCCTGTCGCAACTGGACGACGTGGCAATTGTAGATATCTATCCTGCACGCGAGTTGCCCATACCCGGCGTTACAAGTACTTTGATCTATGACAACATGACCAGCAAGAACCGAGAGATGATCAGCAAGAACCAGATTCTCGATGTAGTAAAACGAGGCGGTTTTGACGTTCTCATCACGCTGGGTGCTGGCGATATCGAAGACTACTCAGATGCTATTGCCAAAGAACTATCACGATAATCTTCCTACCCCCGAAGCCAATCAATGAAGACAACATTCAAGATATTACTCATACTGGGAGTGGCCATCGTACTGATCATCTCATTTTTCGGCAATGACGACAAAGCCGAAGAGATGAGATGCAGCGGTGTGGAACTAGAAGTAGAAGACAGCCTGTCAATAGGTCTTATCAACAAACAGGATGTAGAGAATATCATCAAAGATAAGAAAATCGCCTTCAAGGACAAGCGCGTAGTAGACATCAACCTGCCCGAAGTGGAGAAGACACTCAGCATGAGTCCCTACATCGATACCGTCGTTAGCTCGCTTACCGCATCAGGCAAGGTGATACTGAAAGTGGTTCCCAAAATCCCTGCCTTGCATATTATGGCGGACAATGGTGAGGAATACTACATTGACCGCCGTGGAAACGACATGCCCGTAGGAAAGATTACGGGCAATCTGGTCATTGCCACAGGTAAGATAGGCAAGAAGTTTGCAAAGGAGAGTCTGGCACCATTGGCTTGCTGCATACAAGACAGTACCTTCTGGAGGGCGCAGATTCAGCAGATTGAAGTAATCAGTCCCACCGATGTGAGAATGTACACACGCATCGCCGACCATACCGTATTGCTGGGTGAACCGACCAACATCCCCGACAAACTATGGAAACTGAGAGTCTTCTATGAGAAGGGACTTAAAGAAACGGGATGGAACAAATACAAGACCATCAACGTGGAGTACGAAAATATTGTCATCGGATCACGGAAATAAGGCATACGGGAAAGACTCGGAAAATGCAGAATATACACGTTTAAAGTTTTACAAATTGAAGATTTTGCTGTCATTTTGTATTATTTTTAAATAATAAATGCAAATAAATCGAGATTTTATCCGACAAATCAAGAATATTTTGTAACTTGCAGAACGCTATGTAAAATCAAATAGCAAAAACAAGTAAAAAATAATCGAAAATACATATATACTACATAAAAACCATGGTAGCAGAGAACAGCATTATCGTAGCCTTCGAATTAGGCAGCTCAGCCATCAGAGGCGTTGCCGGAAAAAGGGAGTCAGACGGTAGTATCCATATCCTGGCCATTGAGCAGGAGAAGATAAACGACAGCATTCGTCGTGGCAAAGTGCACAACCTGAAAAAGACAACAAGTGCCATTACGCGTATCAAGGAGAAACTGAACGAACGTCTTAATGTGTACATCACCCGTGCCTATGTAGGCATTGCGGGACAATCTCTGCATACCGCAAGCAACAAGGTTGCACGTTCTACCGATGCCAGCCAGCAGGTGACACAGGAGTTGATTGACTCACTGCTGGACGAGAACCGTGCCATCCACTATCCCGAGCGTGAGATTCTGGATGTAGCACCTCAGGAATACCGTGTGGGCAACGAACTCAACAACGAGCCTATCGGTATTCAGGCCGACAAAATCGAAGGTCACTACCTGAACATCATCGCCCTCGCCAAATTGCAGGAGAACATCCGCAAGTGTATGCGCGATGCTAACCTGGAGGTCGTAGAATTGTTCATCACCCCAATGGAGTTGGCAAAGGCTCTGCTCCCCGACACAGGAAAGCATTCAGGATGTGCGCTTGTAGACATAGGTGCAGAAACCACTACCATTGCCATCTTCACCAAGAACATATTACGTCACCTGGTCACCATTCCTCTTGGTGGCAAGAATGTCACCACCGACTTGGCAAAACTCAAGAATCTGGAAATGGAAGAGGCTGAGGACCTCAAGATAAAGTATGGCGTGGCACAGATGTCAAACGACAAGGACATCAACTATCGCCAGTTGAGCATCAGCAACGACCGTACTATCAACGAAAAAGAGATTCAGCAAATCACAAGTGCACGCTACGGTGAGATTGTTGCCAACATATGGAATCAAATCTGCAAGGGCAAATGGGAGAACGATTTGCTGTCAGGCATCACCTTGACCGGTGGCGGCGCATCGATGAGAGGTTTGACAGAAGCCTTTGTGAGCATGAAGGAGATCAGCGTCAGCAAGATCAAGTTGGCAAAGCAAATGCTCGCAAACATGCAAGTTGAGAACTCTGTAAACACTGCAGAAACCGGCTTTAACTCTGCCATTGCACTATTGATGTCAGCAACCGAGAATTGCATCGGCGAGGTTCCTGAACCAGAGACACGAGTAGAAGAACCCGTTGTCGACGAGGGTCCCGCTGTTGGAGAGAGTGAAAACGAAGAGGATGTACAAGAAGGTCCCACCACACCTGCAGGAAAGGCTGAGGGCATCAGCGAACCCGAAGAGCCCAAGGAGAAGAAGAAAGGACTATTCGGACGCTTCGGCAGCTTCATGAAGAAGATGGTAGAGGAAGACGAATAAATTTCATCGCTGATGAGATTAACAAAAAAAATAAGTAATATGGAAGAATCACAAAATACGCCTGTTTTTCAAGAGAACAGTGGAATCGTGTTCAACTTCAAAGTTAACAACCCCAGCATCATCAAAGTGATTGGCGTGGGCGGTGGTGGCGGTAATGCCGTGAACCACATGTTCAACGAAGGTATACACGACGTTACATACGTACTTTGCAATACTGATAACAAGGCACTTCAGGACTCACCCGTTCCTTATAAACTTCAGCTCGGCAAAGATGGTCTGGGAGCAGGAAACCGTCCCCAGAAGGCTCGTCAGGCTGCACTGGACAGCATCGAGGAGATTAAAGAAATGCTCAATGACGGAACACGCATGGTGTTCATCACTGCCGGAATGGGTGGTGGTACAGGTACCGGTGCGGCTCCCATCATTGCACAGTGTGCAAAAGACTCTGGCATCTTGACCGTCGGCATTGTAACCATTCCATTCAAGTTTGAAGGCAAGAAGAAGATTCTGCAGGCACTCGATGGTGTTGAGGAAATCAGCAAGCACGTAGATGCTCTTTTGGTCATCAACAACGAACGTCTGCGCGAGTTGTATCCTGAACTGACTCTGCTGAACGCTTTTGCCAAGGCTGACGACACATTGTCTGTTGCAGCCAAGAGTATTGCAGAAATCATTACCATGCGTGGTACCATCAACCTCGACTTCGAGGATGTAACCACTGTGCTGAAGGATGGTGGTGTTGCCATCATGAGTACCGGTTACGGAGAAGGCGAGAACCGTGTCACCAAGGCTATCAAGGAGGCACTTGACAGTCCATTGCTCAACAACAACGATATCATCAACTCACAACGCATCCTTATCAACATCAACTTCGGTTCTGGTTCGCCCGACGACCAGGTTACCATGGAGGAGATGAACGAGGTTCACGAGTTCATGAACAAGTTCCGCAACGACGTAGAAACCAAGTGGGGTGTCGCCACCGACGACAGCTTGGGCAAGAAGGTGAAAATCACCTTGTTGGCTACTGGTTTCGGACTAAAGAACGTTCCCGGAATGCCCATGGAGAAGTGGGAGCAGGAACCCGAAAACGACGAATCAAAGGAACAACTTATCGAAGAGTATTATGGTCCTGGTGTAGACACTTCTACACAACGCCGTCCCAACATCTTCATCTTCAATGACGACCAAATGGATGACGACATCATCATTGCAATGGTGGAAAGCACTCCTACCTACAAGCGTACCAAGGAGGACTTGAAGAAGATAAGCGACAGGAAACAGCAAAGCGAAGAAGTAGTCAGCTCGAACAACGAAGACGTACACATCGTTTTCTAAACAGATACTCCACACAAAAAAACTGGCACAGAGGACATTCTACCTTTGTGCCAGTTTTTTCATGTAGCAAACCAACAGATTGCCGGACCAATGAAATCTCACTCAACCATCACTTACCCATCTAATAGAAATGGAGCTTAACTGAAGCGTGCTGTACTGACGCCAGTCGATGTACGAACGTCACATCACTAATCGTCAAGGAGAGCCTTGAGTACATCCAGACTCTTCACAGCAGGAAACTCAGGAATGTGTAAACGATAGTAACGACAAAGAACATCAAGCACATAGGTGCGTTGATGACGGCTCATCTTGAAATAACGCATCGTTGCATAATTCATCTTTAGGAATCGAGGCACCCAATCCGCTTCTTCCGCACTGAGACACTGACCGTGCACAGGACGTATGGAAGTAAACGAACTCTCTTGCAAGTCAAAAAAATCAGTACGGTTCCTATCCTCACAGTTGGGCCAGAAACCCAAATAACGGGTCAGTTTGATAAGCAAGGCAAGATGAAAGTTTGCATAACTATTCGTTGCGGAATCAAACCAATCAAGAGAATAGAGCAGAAACTGAAACAAGCGGTCATTTCGGTCCTCCATGCGAAGGGCATAATAAAGCACCTCACCGAGAAACAGTGCAACCACCTCTTTCATGGGTTCATAAGGAATAGATTCATAATGTACGCACACGCGCATATCGCGTATGCGTTGCAAGGGTCGTTGCGGACGGTAGTCAACATCCAGCTCCAGGATGGTTAGCGGACGGAAGAGATGCGACTTCACATTCGCCTTTTTCGATCGTGGTACCCTGACAAGAAAGGCAATAGTACCCCTTGATTCAGTCAAGATGTCTACTATCAGACTATCATCGCCGTAACGAAGCGAATGAAGAACAATACCACGAGTTTTCTCTAACATAATCCGATTTTAAGGTGCTTACACCTGTTTTATTAACTGTTGCGGAACTCTAATGCATAGCACCAAAAACAATGCGAAGTTAGCGAAAAACAATGAGATATGACGCATTATCATAAAAAAATAACGATTTTAATGCATTTTTTTCTGCATTTGTTTTGTCAGTTCAGAAATTCGCCGTACCTTTGCACCCGCAAATCAGACCTCAACGCATTTCACAATGCACAAAGGTATGAATGCTATCGGTAGGGTCCCTTCGTCTATCGGTTAGGACGAGAGATTTTCATTCTCTAAAGAGGAGTTCGACTCTCCTAGGGACTACGAACGGAGAAAGGTGCGAGGTCTAAACGCCATACCACATCACACTCCACTTAACAAACAAATCATAAAAACAAATGGCAAATCACAAATCATCTATCAAGAGAATCCGTCAGGAGGAGAAGAGAAGACTTCACAACCGCTACTACGCTAAGACAATGCGTAACGCAGTTCGCAAGTTGCGTGCAACAACCGACAAGGCAACCGCAGTAGCAATGTACCCCAGCGTACAGAAGATTTTGGACAAGTTGGCTAAGGTTAACATCATCCACAGCAACAAGGCTGCTAACTTGAAGTCTAAGTTGGCTAAGCACATCCAGAAGCTCGGTTAATTCCCGTCCTTTTTGACAAAAAGAATAAGAAAGGAGAGTACCTTATGGCACTCTCCTTTTCTTGTAATCACATCTTGCATATCACGGCAAGACTTGGACATTGATGCCATACAGTTTGCAGTTCAGCCTCACTGGTATTGCCCAGTCAATTATATCCTTGGGCATTGATGCCATACAGTTTGCAGTACAGTCCCACTGGTATTGTTCAGTCAATTATATCCTTGGGTATTGACGCTATGCAGTTTGCAGACTGGAGGATTAGGCGCACCTCATTTGCACATAAACACCCAAGCATGCGCACACGTCTGGACACGAATACAGGCAAAGAGAAAAGACGCCCATTGCACACCAAAAACGCAGGGCACAAGCCCAAAAACAGGCAAAATAACGCATTTCAGATTGCGCCCTCTCAAAAGAGGCGAAAAACACGTTTTTTCTTGTAAAGAAAAACCTTTCATTCTTTTCATTTTTCGCTTATTTTTTGTATCTTTGCACCAAAATAAACAAAGTCAAACAAAAAGCATCCATAACATACAAAATGGAAGAATTGGAACAGTCACAAGCCAGTTACTCAGCCTCCAGCATTCAGGTGCTCGAAGGCTTGGAAGCCGTGCGTAAGCGTCCCGCCATGTACATTGGCGACATTAGCAAGAAAGGTTTGCACCATCTGGTATATGAAACCGTAGACAACTCTATCGACGAGGCCCTTGCCGGATACTGTACACATATTGAAGTTGCCATTGAGGAAGATGGCAGTATCACCGTTCAGGACAATGGTCGTGGTATCCCCGTCGACATCCACGAAAAGGAAGGTGTAAGCGCATTGCAAGTCGTCATGACCGTACTGCACGCCGGTGGTAAGTTCAACAAGGACTCATACAAGGTGTCTGGTGGTCTTCACGGTGTGGGTGTAAGTTGTGTGAACGCACTTTCAACAAAGATGATCAGCACCGTTTTCCGTGACGGCAAGATCTATCAGCAGGAATACTCGAAAGGCAAGCCCATGACTCAGGTAAGCGTCATTGGCGAAACCGACAAGCGCGGTACACGTCAGCAATTCTGGCCCGACGACACCATCTTCACTACCGTAAACTACGAATATGACATCCTGGCCAATCGTATGCGCGAGTTGGCATACCTGAATGCAGGTATTACCATCATCCTCTCCGACAAGCGTCTGGATGTAAATGCACAGTCAGGCATTGAGGGCGTACGTACAGAAACATTCTACAGCGAGGGCGGTTTGCGCGACTTCGTTCGCTACATTGACTCCACCCGCACACGTCTTATCAATGACGTCATCTATTTGAATACAGAGAAGCAGAACACCCCCATCGAGGTAGCCATTATGTACAACACCGGTTACAGCGAGAACCTGCACTCATACGTCAACAACATCAACACCATTGAGGGTGGTACCCATCTTCAGGGTTTCCGCACCGCATTGACCCGTACGCTGAAGAGCTACGCAGAGTCTATGTGCCAGAAAGAGATGGAGAAGTTGGCAAAGAATCACGTTGAAATCAGCGGTGAGGACTTCCGCGAGGGGCTGACTGCAGTTATCAGCGTCAAGGTGGCAGAGCCTCAGTTCGAGGGACAGACCAAGACTAAACTCGGTAACTCAGAGGTTGCCGGTGCCGTTCAGCAGGCTGTAGGTGAAGCACTCAACAACTATCTGGAAGAGCACCCCAGCGAGGCCAAGCTTATCGTTGACAAGGTTATCCTGGCTGCTACAGCACGCGTTGCAGCACGTAAGGCTCGCGAGCAGGTACAGCGCAAGAACCCCATGACAGGTGGTGGTCTGCCCGGCAAATTGGCGGACTGCTCAGACAAGGATCCCGCAAACTGCGAGCTCTTCATCGTCGAGGGAGACTCGGCAGGTGGTTCTGCCAAGCAGGGACGCAGCCGTCAGTTCCAGGCAATCCTTCCCATTCGTGGTAAGATTTTCAACGTTGAGCGCGTAATGTGGCACAAGGCATTCGAGCACGAGGAAGTAAACAATATCATCCAGGCACTGGGCGTCCGCTTCGGTATTGGCGAGGACAGCAAGGAAGCCAACTATGACAAGTTGCGTTACTACAAGACTATCATCATGACCGATGCCGATGTCGATGGTTCTCACATCGACACACTTCTGATGACACTCTTCTTCCGTTACATGCCCGAACTCATTCAGATGGGCCGCCTCTACATTGCATCTGCCCCACTCTACCGCTGTACCATCGGAAAGGTTGAGGAGTATTGCTATGATGAGCAGCAGCGTCTGCAGTTCATCGAGAAATATGCAAACGGCAACGAGAACGCTATACACACACAGCGATACAAAGGTTTGGGTGAGATGAACCCCACTCAGTTGTGGGAGACAACCATGGACCCCGAGAAGCGCCTCTTGAAGCGTGTAACCATCGAGGATGCAGCCGCTGCCGACTACGTATTCTCTATGCTGATGGGTGAAGACGTTGCTCCACGTCGTGAGTTTATCGAGCAGAACGCAACATTCGCAAATATCGACGCGTAAAGCAATTTTGCAATCCAGATAAATGCACAATTCATAATTGACGGAAGCGTCTTTTATGGGTTGTGCATTGTTCATTACTGTGGTATGCGTCTTTTATGGGGTTGCATTTTCATCACTGGGCTATGCAACTTTTATGGGAGTGCATTTCATCACTGGGGTATGCATCTCCAAAACTAGCATAAATCGCGCAACGACTAGCACACAACCACAAGCAGACAACGGCAAGGAACTCAGCAACCAGAAGAATTCGTGCCACGACACCGACTCCTACAAACCAAACAACAATGAAGCAAAGTATGAAAAAACTATTCCTTTACTTGAAACAAGTACCTACGGCCTTTGACAAACGATTAAAGGTCATCGCCATACACCTTGTTCTACTGGCATGCACACTGCTGAGTGCCACACAAGCATCAGCACAACTCAGTTACCTTAAACGTGGTATACCAGAAGAAGAAGGATTGCGCTCGAAAGATATACTGACCTTTATGGACACATTGATGCGACAGAAGGACACGGACATGCATGGCGTGATGGTATTGCGAAACGGAAAAGTAATTGCGGAAAAGTACAACGAGCCCTTTGCTGCAAAATACAGCCACACCTTATATTCCTGCTCCAAGACCTTTACTGCAATAGGCGTTGGACTGGCCATTCAAGACAGCCTTTTACACCTTGACGACAAATTAGTCAACTTTGTCGACTCCATCATGTTACCTCCCGTCATTGGCGATTCACTATCTGCCATCACAGTAGAGAATCTCCTGACTATGCAATCGGGACTCCCCATCGACACAAAGATGAGAACTTATGAAACAGAATGGGTAAAAGCCTATTTAAGTCACAAGATGTCAACACTGCCAGGAAAGAAATTCGCATACGACAGCATTGACTCATACCTGCTTTCAGCCATCGTGCAAAAGGTAACCGGTAAAACACTTTTCGCCTACCTTCGCGACCGCATCTTTACGCCTATGGGCATCACACAGGTAGCCTGGGAGGAGTCACCCGAAGGCATCAGCTGTGGAGGATGGGGATTATACCTGCAGTTGGAATCAATGGCAAAATTCGGTCAGTTACTGCTTCAGAAAGGAGTATGGAACGGTCATCAACTTATTAACTCTGAATGGGTGACAGAGATGATGAAGCATCATGCCACCAATACTGGCGGAACAAAATACGGTTACCACATCTGGGTAATGGACTACCCCGGCGTGGTACGCTGCGATGGCGCTTATGGCCAGTTCATCTATGTCATCCCCGACAAACAGATGGTCATTGCTATGACACAATGCATGCGAGGCAATGCCAACCTCGAGCACAAAGCATCATGGAACCTTTCACGCAAATGCACTACTAAACCACTTACGGCCAGTACAGATTACAAAGTCCTGCAAAACGCACGCTATCGCTTCTCACCAGTTAAAGGCAAAGCCAGCAGTGACAAGCGCATGTTCCCATTCACCTTGAAGTTAGGCAACAACCCGCTCAAATGGAAAGAAGTTGTGGTCAATCCCAAAGCAAGCAAGCAACTTTACTCTCCGACATTAGAACTAACCGTTACAACTGAATCGGGAGAAACATTCCCATTAGTATGTGACTACCAGAATTGGCACACTAACGAGATCAAGGGAAAGCCCCTCAACATACGCAGTTTCATGAATGACTTCAGTAACATCAACCCACCATTCTATGCCTCTGCCAGTTATGGTTGGACAGGCGATGACGACTTGTACGTACGACTGCATTACGTCAACTGGCTCACATCATGCCTCATCCACTTCCGATTCCTACCGAACAACGTTAAGGCAGAAATCACTACCAGCGACAGCAAACAACCAGCCGCATTTGCCGCAACACTATTGCGCCAATAGGTCGTGTAGTCGGAAACGAACGGCAAATATAATTGATTGATAGTTTCAGCATCCCTGTTTCTATCACAAAAAAAAGAGATGTATATGCATTAAAGATAGAGATGCATATAATGCAAGAAAATGCATGCAACCAGAAAACGGATATGTATCCATATCTACATCAGCAAAAGGACATGCATCAGCAAAAGGACATATAACAATAACAAGAAAAGGGTAACCTCACGGTCACCCTTTCTTGTCGTTAGCCAATATATAGTTTTGACTTTCGAATGGTTTTAGATTAATTACTAACAGTTTATAGAAAAAGCATAAAATTCTAATTAGTTGGATGTGAGGAGCATTACTCAGCTACTGTTTGTCCTTGCATTCGCAGTTCTTTGTCCTGAACCTTTAAGCTGTCAACCATAGGTTTAGCCTCATTACCGTCAAAAGCGGTCTCGGGTGCAGCAGGAACTACAGCAGGAGGTAGTGTAACCACATTTGTTGATTGTCCTTGATCCATGGCCTGTTGAACAGCCATACTGATGCTCAGCACAACAGCCACTACAGCAGCGGCCTTGAAGAAAGGACGGATACCAAAACCAAAGCCCAATGGACGTGCCTTGACAGAAGAAACACGGAGTGTGGTCTTGTTGATATTTTCCTCCTCCTCTTTCAGAACACCAAGGATTCGTTCATCGAAGTCCTCCGAGATGTGTTCGTTTGCCATTTCCTCCTGGCACCTGAACAAACTCTGATAAGGCTTAAGATGCGCAGGAACATCATTCTGCGCAAAGAAATTACGCAAGATGCTCTCTTCCTGGAGCGATGTCTCGCAGTTCCAGTAACGCTCAAGCAGTTGTTCGATGTATTTATAATCCATTTTGTTCTTTTGTTTTGACTATTACGTCTATATTTGACATTTGTTCGCGAAGTCGGGTGCGAGCCCTATGCAGGTAAACCTTAACCTGACTTTCGCTAATGCCCAGAATGTTTGCTATCTCGTCGTATCGCTTGCCTTCCGTCTCACGCAGCAACATAATGCTTCGCCACTGTTCAGGAAGTTCATCGATGAATCTGTGTAACGCTTCAACTCTTTGCCGTTCATCCAGTTCATCCAGCGGGGTGCGTAAATTGGGAGGAGAATCAATATCCTCGTTAAGAGGCAGATTGCTACGTCTCGCCGCACCATTACGATCGAGTGCAAGATTACGGCACATGGTCATGCAGAAAGCTTCTATAGAGTCTATCCTCGGCCATTCTTCACGGCGCTCCCACATCTTCAGGAGTGTATCTTGCACGATGTCTTCTGCTTCTTCCCGATTGAGGGTAATGCGAAGAGCAAGGCGAAAGAGTTTATCCTTGAGCGGTAATATGTCGTCACGAAACCGTATTTCTTTCATCACTCTATAAGGTTGACGATTGAGGTTTTAAAAAGTTACAGCAAAACTCAAAAAAAAGCGATATTTTTTCAAAAAACATGGAAATCGCCCACACAGAAGGGTTCAAAACATGCGAAAAAAAGCGAAGTGCACGAAGATTCCTTTTATCCAAACATCAGAAAACAGAGAAATACTTCGTGCCCTTCGTACCTTTATATATCAAACTAAATGATATTTATTTCTGGTCGTAAGCGTGCTTGGGATAATCCACCGTATAGTGCAATCCTCGGCTTTCCTTTCGCTCTATTGCCTGGCGTGTAATGAGGTAACCCACATTAATCATGTTACGCAATTCACAGATATCCTTGGTGGGCTTGACACGCTTGAAGAGTTCTTCAGTCTCCTCATACAGCAAGTCCAAACGAGTCCATGCACGCTTCAGGCGAAGGTCACTACGAACAATGCCCACGTAGTTCGACATAATCTGTCCTACCTCAACCATGTCCTGTGCAATGAGCACCTTCTCTTCGTTCGACATCGTACCCTCGTCATTCCATTCGGGCACCTTGTCGTTGAATGCATACTGGTCGATAACCTGCACACTGTGCTTGGCAGCCGCATCAGCATATACAACCGCCTCAATGAGAGAGTTACTTGCCAAACGGTTGCCTCCGTGCAAACCTGTGCATGAACACTCACCCACAGCATACAAGCGATGGATGCTTGATTCAGCGTTGAGGTCAACCTTGATACCACCACACATATAGTGAGCACTGGGACAAACGGGAATCATCTGCTTGGTAATGTCAATACCGATGCTCAGGCACTTGGCATAAATATTGGGGAAGTGATGCTTGGTCTCCTCGGGATCCTTATGAGTCACATCCAAGCATACATGAGAAAGTCCGTGTATCTTCATCTCACGGTCAATGGCACGTGCCACAATGTCGCGCGGAGCCAGCGAAAGACGCTTGTCATACTTCTGCATGAACTCTGCACCATTGGGCAACTTCAGGATACCACCATAACCACGCATAGCCTCGGTAATGAGATAGGCAGGGTGCGTCTCGGCAGGATTATAAAGCACCGTGGGATGGAACTGCACGAACTCCATGTCCTGTACAGTACCCTTTGCACGGTATACCATAGCAATACCGTCACCAGTAGCGATATTCGGGTTGGAAGTTGTTGCATATACAGCACCCGTTCCGCCCGTAGCCATCAGGGTGATGCGCGAAAGGAATGTATCAATCTTCTGCGTATCGGGGTCAAGGATATAAGCACCATAGCACTCGATGTCGGGAGTACGACGGGTAACCTCTATGCCCAGATGATGCTGTGTGATGATCTCCACTGCATAATGATTCTCCAGAATGGTGATATTCTTATCACGACGAACAGCCTCCATCAATCCTCGCTGAATCTCAAAACCGGTATCATCGGCATGATGCAGAATGCGGAACTCAGAGTGGCCACCTTCACGATGAAGGTCGAACTCTCCCTCCTCGTTCTTGTCAAAGTTGACACCCCAGCGAACCAAGTCATCAATACCGGCAGGAGCATTACGTACAACCTGTTCAACAGCGGCTGGGTCGCTGATATAATCGCCTGCCACCATTGTATCCTGTATATGCTTCTCGAAGTTATCAATCTTCAGATTGGTAACCGAAGCGATACCGCCCTGTGCCTTGGCAGTATTAGCCTCATCCAACGTGGTCTTGCATACAATGGCCACCTTACCCTTTCCGCTCTTACTAACTTTAAGGGCGTAACTCATACCGGCAACACCGCCACCGATAATCAGAAAATCGAATTTACGAATCATCTTCCTATTGTATCAATTTGACGATTTACTTTTTTAGATTACAAATCTACACAAAAAAACAATTGGTTGTACCATAAAATTTGCATTTTATAAAAAAAACATTAACTTTGTCGCATCAAAATATCAAATATGACTATTAGAAAGATTTTTTCAGCCTTAACCATCGTAGTTCTGTTGGTTTCCTGTCAAACGAAGAAGCACATCCAGAGCAGTCCGGACATTAGCATTACGCCTGTCAATGTCCAGACCATTATTAACACCCGTCCCATTAGCACAGAACCCGACACGGTAACCATTTATGCGTCTTCACATGCCAATATAAATAAGGTAGAACGCCTGAACAATTCTACCTGGCAGGGCAAACTGCAAGAGAAACTTGACTCGCTGACCAACATCGACTTGTTTGAGACAACCATACTGGGACTCTGCGTCTTTGACCTCACGGAAGACAAGATGCTTTATGCTCTGAATGCCAACCAGCGCATGCGCCCCGCCAGCAACCAGAAACTCGTTACGGCCATCTCCGCCTTAGACATACTGGGAACAGAGTACCGTTACACCCCCACCCTTCTGCAACCCGGCTGGGGATGGTGCTGGGACGATGAAGAGACTGGTATGACAGAGTTCAACGCAGGTGGCAAGCGTCTGAATGCCGACACGCTTTATTGCGAGAACCGCGAATGGACATTAGGCGAAGTATTGGTGCCGATGATGAAGAAGAGCGACAACATGCTGGCAGAAAGTATGTTCTGGCAACTTCCCGGCAAGCAAAACCTCGCAAGCGTAAAGCGGAAAGACTGTTCTGCCAAAGCAGAGAGTGTTATCAAAAAAACGGGGCTGAACCCATCCAACTACGTCATTGCGGACGGTAGCGGTGTATCACTCTACAACTACATTTCTCCCAATGCGCTGTTGATGCTTCTGCGCCACGCCTATCGCAACAAAACCATCTTCGACGCGCTCTACCCTGCCCTGCCTATTGCCGGCGTAGACGGCACCCTCGCCAACCGCATGAAGGGTACCTCTGCCGAAAACAATGTTCACGCCAAAACGGGCACCGTGACGGGCGTCAGCACACTTTCCGGTTACTGCACCAACACCGCAGGACACACCCTTGCGTTCAGCATCATGAACCAAGGCATTCCCAAAGCCGCTGTCGGCAGAAACTACCAAGACGAAGTCTGCAAGGTACTCACCGAAAACTAAAAACCGTTCCAGACGCTGACGGCATTCTTCGCATTGCCGGCCAAAGGCATTTCGGTCACCACGCCTGCCACGTCAATCAAGCAACAAAACAAGAAACTAACAAGCAAAAGAAACGATAACGAGAGAATTAAAATTAGTAAGAACCCTTAAATGTTGATCACTATGAAATATAAACTTTTAGTTCTTGACGTAGATGGCACATTGCTCAACAGTCAACGCGAAGTTTCAAAGCGCACCATAGCAACGTTGCGCAAGGTTCAATCCATAGGTATCAAGGTAGCACTGGCATCCGGTCGCCCCACATACGGCATCCTGGCACTTGCCAAGGCACTCGATCTGAGTTCACACGACGGATACATCATATCATATAACGGAGCACAGGTGATGAGTGCTAAAAACGGAGAGATTCTCTTCGAACGCACCATCGACCCACAAATGGTTCCCTACCTGGAGAAGAAAGCCAAAAAGACGGGTATGACCATGGCGTTCTACGATGGAGACGAAGTCGTAAGCACCGACATCAGCAACCCACACATCAAGGACGAGGCCGAGATGAACGGCATGAAACGGCGTCAGGTTGACCAAATCAGCATGGCAGTCGAGGATTGGCCCAGTGAAATCATGCTTTTCAGCGACAACGAACAGGAACTGACTGCCCTGGAAGAGCATATGCAACGCCACCTGAATGGTGTGATGGACACCATCCATTCCAATCCCTACATGCTTGAGGTTGTAGGTTACCAAGTGGGCAAGAGTTACGCCATGAGCGCTCTGGTGCAGAAGATGGGCATCGGCATGGACGAGGTACTGGCCATTGGTGACGGTGCAGCCGACATCAATATGATACAAATGGCGGGAACTGGCATTGCCATGGCCAATGCCACCGAGGGAGTGCGTCGCTGTGCCGACTTCACCACACTGAGCAACGACGAGGACGGCGCGGCCATCGCCATTGAGCGTGCCATCGTAGCAGAGGCACAAGCCACCGAGATTCCCATCGACGCTCTCAATGCACAATCCAAGAACACCTTGATGGGCAACTTGGGCATCCAATACACCTTTGCTTCTCCCGAACGCGTAGAAGCCACCATGCCCGTTGACCACCGCAACCGTCAACCTTTCGGCATCCTGCATGGCGGAGCAACACTCGCACTGGCCGAGACTGTTGCCGGACTGGGCAGTCTGGTTGCCTGCAAGCCCGACGAGACCGTTGTCGGTATGCAGGTTAGTGGCAACCATGTCAGTTCGGCCCACGAGGGCGATACCGTACGTGCAGTCTGCACTCCCGTTCACCTGGGGCGTAGCAGTCATGTGTGGAACGTGGACGTCTTCACCTCAACCGGCAAACTTGTCAGCAGTGTTCGCGTCATCAATGCGGTGATGAAGAAGAGAGGTTAGTCGTGTCAATTCTAAACATATTAGGAATTTACAATTCTCATCATGAAGGCTTTATTTATTGGCGGTACTGGAACCATCAGTACCGCATAACCAACAGGTTGGCAGAGATGCCCCAATGGGAAGTATACCTCATAAACCGTGGCAACAGGAACGAGGGATTGCCTGCCGGCATCAAGACCATTGTGGCAGACATAAATGACGAAAAAGCCGTGGCAGAGCGTATCAAGGACCTCACGTTCGACACGGTGTGCGATTTCATTGGTTTCGTACCAGAGCAGTTGGAGCGTGACTACCGCATTTTCAAGGGAAAGACACGTCAGTTCATGTACATCAGTTCGGCATCGGCATACCAAAAGCCCCTGGCAAGTCCCATCATCACAGAGAGCACATCTCTGATGAACCCCTACTGGGAATATTCGCGCAACAAGATAGCGTGCGAGGAACTACTCACAAAGTTATATCGCGAAGAAGGATTTCCCATCACCGTCATCCGTCCCAGCCACACTTACGACGAGCGCAATCTGCCTTTGGGCGTACATGGTCCCAGGGGAAGTTTCCAGGTGCTGAAGCGTATGATGGAAGGCAAGCCCGTCATCGTTCAGGGTGATGGCACGTCGCTATGGACAGTAACGCACAACACAGACTTTGCCAAAGCGTTTGTGGGACTGATGGGCAACACACATGCCATCGGCGAGACATTCCACATCACAAGCGACGAACACCTGACGTGGAATCAGATATACCAGATTATTGCAGACATACTCGGCGTACCCTTCAAACCCTACCATGTATCGTCACGATTCCTCGCCGACGTGAGTCATTTCGACTATGAAGGCAGTCTGATAGGCGACAAGTCGAACTCTGTAATATTCGACAACAGCAAGGTAAAACGAGTCGTGCCCGAGTTTGTAGCCACAACCCGTTTTGACCAAGGTGCAAGAAAGACGGTAGAACACATACTCTCTCATCCGGAACTGCAGGTTGAGGACCCAGAGTTCGATGCATGGTGCGACAGCGTTATTGACGCTTTGGAGAGAGCCAAGAAATCTATCATCAACTGCTAGCATTGCTCAAGCAACCCTATCGCAACCTATTCTACAACCACACATAAAAACAATAACCATAAAAGAAAACTATGAAAAAAGTAAGAAGCGTCTTAATGGCAACCATGTCATTGACGGCACTCTGGGCAAATGCACAGAAGTTCGAACTGAACAAGTCGGGCTATTTCAACTGTGAAGGAGTGGACGTGATGGCATTCAGCGATTTTTATCCCGAGGGACATCAAGGCGGTATCAGTTTGCTGATGAATGGCAAACGTATTGCCACCAATGGCGACATACGTCTGGAACCCACACCCGGACAATGGCAAGCCGTACCCAAACAGTTGGGACGCACGGTTGGCGACAGAAGCATCGAGACGACGCTCTGCTATCCCGACTCATCACGCCACCTTACAGGTTTCAATCCCATGATTTACCCCGACCTGCAGTTGAAATACACCGTGCGTCTGGAGGCCGAGGGAGAAGGCATGCTGGTAACGGTCGACCTGGACCGCCCCATACCTCAGAACTATGTAGGCAAAGTGGGCTTCAACCTGGAGTTTTTCCCTGGTGAACTTTTTGGAAAACCTTGGTTGATGGATGGACAGTCAGGACTTTTCCCACAACAACCCAATGCACCCTTGGAAACGAGGACATCGGTTACCGAACACCTGGGAGACTTTCATCCCAAAGGCCGTCCGTTGGCCGATGTGCGCAACTTAATGGGAGACGGCAAGACATATTCGCCCATCGTGGCAGACGATGTCATTGCCCAACCCTATGCCGTGGGAAAGGTCTTCACCTCACGCCCCGACGACGCCCTCTCACGCGTCAGCATAGAGTCGTTGACCGACAGCAAACTAATGCTCTATGACGGACGCATGAACCACAACAACGGTTGGTTTGTGTTGAGAAGTGAGATTCCCGCCGGTGTCACCAAGGGGGCTATACGTTGGCGCATCACACCTCACATCACCAAGGGATGGCACTACCAGCCCATCATCCAGACCTCGCAAGTGGGCTACCTGCCTGCCCAGAAGAAAGAGGCCATCATCGAGGTGGATCAGCGCACCACGCTTCAGCAGAAGGTCGGACTATATCAGCTGACCGCTCAAGGCGAGAAACTCGTAAAGGAACTGCAACCCATGGAATGGGGCTATTTCCTGCGCTATAAATACTACAAGGTGGACTTTACGGAAACCACACAGGAGGGCATGTATGTATTGGCATGCGGTGAAAGCCGGAGCGCCACCTTCCGCGTGGCAGGCGATGTATTGGACCGTGGTGTATGGCAACCCGTAGTGGAATACTTCCTGCCCGTGCAGATGTGCCACATGAGGGTGAACGAGAAGTATCGCGTATGGCATGACCGCTGTCACCTGGACGATGCCCGCATGGCACCCAATGGCAATCATATTGACGGTTACGACCAACGCCCTGGCATATCTCCCTACAAGGCAGGCGACAAAGTGGAAGGCGTGAATCTGGGTGGCTGGCACGATGCAGGCGACTTTGACCTCCGCATCGAGTCGCAAGCCGGAGAGTGCTACATCCTTGCCTTAGCGTATGAGGCATTTCATCCCGAGATAGACGCAACAGCCATCGACCAACAGACGAAGACGTGCGAGATACATCAGCCCGACGGCAAGAACGACATCCTCCAGCAGATTGAGCATGG
>JAZUKS010000103.1:0-32465 GCA_045643405.1 Bacteroidaceae bacterium
CACAATACCGAGCTCACTACTATAGAGAATTTGATAATTAACGTTTAATTTAACGTCCAACTTTTCGGGGTCACTTCATCAAAGGACATACGCGATATAAATCCCGAACACAACAAAGGCGTTCCCGTTTCTCCTCAGATAATAGCCAGAGATGCTGACGAGATGAAAAGTTTGATGCAAACTATTCTTCCATTAGGATACCAGCATATCGACATCAATATGGGTTGTCCATTTCCTCTGCAGACGCGCCATGGACGAGGCGCCGGCATACTGCCCCACCCCGACAAAGTTAAGGAAATATGCGAGATCATCAAAGCTGAAACGACGAAGAACTCCTGTCTATCGTTCAGTATCAAAATGCGTCTCGGTCTTGCACAGTCGGATGAATGGAGGGAGATACTCCCCATATTAAACGACACCCCTCTAAAGCACATTACAATGCATCCCCGCATCGCAGAACAGCAATACAAAGGCGAAGTCAACATACGTGAATTCGAGTCATTCCTAAGCGTCGCACAACATCCCGTCATCTACAACGGAGATATCAGGACTCAGGAACAGATCAAGGATATTGCCACAACATATCCCATTTCAGGCATTATGATAGGTAGAGGCCTATTGGCACGCCCTACCCTTGCAAAAGAGTATGAGCAAGGATACGAGATATCCATCGAGGAGCGTCTTACCATTGCCCGGCAGATGCACGACAGACTCCTGGCACACTACAACAGCATCATACCAAACGAAGACCAGGTTTTAGGTAAGATAAGAACCTTTTGGGAGTATATGGAATTCGAACTTGGCCGTAAATCATGGAAGAAAATCATGAAAGCCGGTAACATGAAGAATTACCTTAAAGAACTACCTTAAAAAGAAAAAACGCAAAATTTGTGTTTTTCATTTGGCATTTATGAATTATGGGCGTATAATTGCTCTACACAAATAATTAAATGCTATGAGAAAGAAAGACATTTTTGCACCAGAATTTGAAGAACTACTTAACGAGAATTTCGAGGAGATTGAAGTTGAAAACACTGACAAGGAAGAAGACAAGGTGGTATTACCCATCCACTGCGACAACTGGACTATTATAGATGCGTTCAATGCTATCAACGAAGAACTGCCCAAGAGTCAGTTGGGAGACAAGCTTTTCACCAAGTGTTCCGAAGCGTTTGAATACCTTTCACAGCAACTGGCAATCACACCCATACAATGCGTTGTGGTAGCCATGCTCGTTGAGGAAGGCAGACCTATGTCCTTCCGCCAAATGGGTAGTACACTCGGATTGTCAAGACTTTCCATGATGACTCATTTCAATGACATTGAGGAACTGACATCCAAGCGTTGGTTGAGACATTGTGGGGCAAGGGAACGCAACGTAATATACGACGGATATACCCTCACAAGAGGTGTTGTCAGCGCCATACGCGAGAACCGCCCTTTCGTTCCCGAATCACTGAAATGCAAGGACACCCAGACATTCGTTGAGAAATTGGGAGCGCATTTCACAAATGGCCCCGGAGATGACAGCGAAGAATTCAAGGACGAGAAGATGTGGATTAAGGAGATTGTTGAGACCAACAAGCATCTGCCCATCTGCAAGGTTGCATTGAGACTCAAAGACATTGAAAGCATGGCGCTGTTTATGGTTACCGTAGCGGACTACTGCAACTTCTGCAATTTAGATGAGGAGGGCATCAACGCTCATGACATACAGATAGTGTACACCCGCGAAAACACACCCAACGTCCGTATGATTATGAACCAAATGCAACATGGTACCCATCAACTGTTCAGAAAGGGACTCATCGAACACAAGTGTGAGGATGGCATGGCTGATGTCAATATTTACAGAATCACTAGCTATGTAAAGAATGAAGTACTCAAGGACTTCAATCCCTTGTGCCACATCTCTCAACAGAATAATAGAAGGATGAACGGAATGAAGTCGTACAAGGACATCACCCCCAAGACACTCTTCTATAACAAGGCAGAAGAAGCACAGGTAAAACGTCTTCAAAACCTCCTCTCGCAAGAACAGTTGCCTCATGTACAGAGTAGACTCAAAGAGAAGGGTATGCGTACGGGAGTGTGCGTACTGCTTCACGGCGCGCCCGGCACTGGCAAGACTGCCACTGCCTACGAGCTAGCACGTTTGACAGGCAGAGACATCATTCAGGTGCAGGTAACCGACTTTAAGGACAAATACGTTGGTGAGTCAGAAGCTAAGTTGAAGAGCATCTTCAACAACTATCGCTCTTTATGTCAAAATCGTGATACGGTTCCCATCCTGCTCTTCAACGAGGGCGACGCCATCCTGTCGAAGCGTACTACAAACGTAGAGAGAAGTGTTGACCAGATGTCGAACGCTTTGCAGAACATTCTCCTTGAAGAGATGGAGAACATGGAGGGCATCATGATTGTCACAACCAATCTCACCTGTAACCTCGACAAAGCATTCGAACGTAGATTTATCTTCAAGATTCAGTTCGACAATCCCGGTATGGAGGTCAAGGCTAATATATGGAAGTCGATGCTCGATAACCTTGACGACAATGCCAGTTTGGAATTGGCCAAGATGTTTGACGTTTCGGGAGGCGAAATTGAGAACATTGCAAGAAAGGCAACTATGGAGTATATTCTTACCGGCAACAATCCCGACATCAATATGATTAAGGAATTTGCCAAGGAGGAGAAACTTCAAACAAACAAGACAAAGCCCATTGTTGGATTTAACCAGCTATAATGGGCAATCTTTGACTGAAGGAAAAAATAGGAGATCTTCAACCATCTCCAGTAACAGAACCTGGAGGGGAAAATTCTCATAGCATAATTGAAAAGCGATTCTCCACGCTTACCGATGGAGAATCGCTTACTTATACTAAAAAATCAAAGTATTATAAGCAATGACTCTGTTACATGTTCATTGCAAAATGATTAAGCATATTAAAAGGCGTGCAAATATAACGTATCTGTGCTTTACGCCCCAAACTAATAACAAAAACTGATAAACAAGATTGGGACAGGAAACGTTTGAAACGTTATAATTATTTATTAGCCCTCTTACGCTCCAGATGATCAAGGATGGTCTTACGCATACGCATTGACAAAGGAGTTACTTCTACAAACTCATCCTCTTTGATGTATTCCAAAGCCTCTTCGAGAGAGAATTGGATGGGAGGAATGATGCGAGCCTTTTCATCAGTTCCACTGGCACGGACATTCGTCAACTGCTTTGCCTTGCAAACATTGATGACAAGGTCATTGTCATGAACGTGCTCACCTACTACCTGGCCAGCATAAACCTGTTCTTGAGGGTTGATAAAGAACTTACCACGGTCTTGCAAATGGTCAATAGCATAAGCATAGGCATTACCACTCTCCAAAGCAATCATACTACCGTTTACACGACGCTCGATATCTCCCTTATAAGGCTGATACTCCTTAAATCGATGTGCAATAATTGCCTCACCCTGACTAGCAGTAAGCATATTGGTACGCAATCCGATAATACCACGGCTAGGAATGTTAAACTCAATATTTACACGTTCGCCTTGCGCTTCCATGCTAGTCATCTCACCCTTACGACGAGTAACCATATCGATCATCTTGGACGCAAACTCTTCTGGCACATTAATGGTCATCTCTTCTATAGGTTCGCACTTGACACCATCAATCACCTTGTAGATAACCTGAGGTTGACCAACTTGCAGTTCATAACCCTCACGACGCATTGTCTCAACCAGAACACTCAAATGTAGCACACCACGTCCGCTGACAATCCAACGGTCTGTATATCCTTCTACTTCCTCCACTCGAAGTGCAAGGTTCTTCTCAAGCTCTTTCTGCAAACGGTCATTAATATGGCGACTGGTACAGAACTTTCCTTCCTTACCAAAGAAAGGCGAGTCATTGATTGTAAAGAGCATAGACATCGTAGGTTCATCAATACTGATAGTGGGAAGTGCCTCGGGCTCTTCGAAGTCGCAAATGGTATCACCAATCTCAAAGTTTGACAAACCAATAACAGCACAAATGTCGCCTGAACTAACAGACTCTGTAGCACGGTGACCCATACCCTCGAAAGTATGAAGTTCTTTAATCTTGGTCTTTTCAACCTTACCATCACGATGAGCAATGGTAATATTCTGACCAGAACGCAGAGTTCCACGATGAATGCGGCCTACGGCAATACGTCCTGTATAAGTACTATAATCAAGACTCGTAATGAGCATCTGGGGAGTACCATCTAACTGCTCTGGAGCAGGAATGTGCTCAAGGATGCTATCCAACAGATAGGTAATATTATCAGTAGGAGTCTGCCAATCTTCACCCATCCAACCCTGCTTCGCAGAACCATAAATGACAGGGAAATCCAACTGCTCCTCAGTTGCATCAAGATCGCACATCAAGTCAAATACCATCTCATAAACCTCCTCGGGACGGCAGTTGGGCTTATCAACTTTATTGATCACAACAACAGGCTTAAGTCCAATCTCTAAAGCCTTCTGTAGCACGAAACGTGTTTGTGGCATAGGGCCTTCAAATGCATCTACCAAAAGTAAGCATCCATCTGCCATGTTCAGTACACGCTCTACCTCACCACCAAAGTCACTATGTCCCGGAGTATCAATAATATTAATCTTGGTATCCTTATAATTGATACTAACATTCTTTGAGAGAATGGTTATACCACGCTCACGCTCGAGTTCATTATTGTCAAGCATCAATTCACCTGTCTGTTGGTTCTCTCTAAATAAGTTACCCGCCAACAGCATCTTGTCTACCAGCGTTGTCTTGCCATGGTCAACGTGGGCAATAATCGCTACGTTTCTAATGTTCTGCATTTCTTTTTACCTTAAATTGTGTACAAAGTTACAAATAAGCACTAAGAATAACAAAAATATTAATGTAATTCCAACTATTTGAGCACTTATATTGATAAAAGTCATTTGACAAATGTATTATTATGCATAGAACTGCCAAATTATGCTAAATCGGAAATTAAAATAAATAGTTAAATAGTTATCTGGGAATCTATAATATGAGTCAGCATAGTAGAATAGGTCGAGTTTTTTAGTCCCCCGAGCTGTCCTTCGCTTTACCCCAAAACGCACGGATCCATGACAACAAGCTTTAGAACCCAAGACAAACTGATAAAATAAAAAATAGACACAACAGTTGAAAACCATTGTGCCTATTCTTATTTCTTACTTTTAAGAATTACTTCTTTTTATCCTTGAAGTGATAACGCAAACCAATAGTGAAGTTCCACTTCTGGTTAGCCTCATAATCATGATGCTGGTTCATGTAGCATCTTGCAAAATGCTGTTGAATCTGAGATTCTGCAGTAAGATCAAACTGATTAGAAACTCTGTATGCAGCCATCACACCACCAACTAAACCAAATGCGTTATTAGGATTCTTATCCCAACGACCAAGCTTAGACTTATGACTATATGCAACACCAATTTCAGGATAAATACTGAAACGAGGAATGTTACGAGTACCTCTCCACAAATTTGTCAAGTTAAGCATATAGAGCAAACGCAAATCGTAGTAGTTGTACTCTCTTTCAACTGTTTCGCCATGATCCTTGAACATATTCATCTCAAACTGAGCACGGAAAGAAGAAAGAGAAGTAAGATCACGTCCACCATTCAAGCTGAAAGTAGGATTAATACCAATACCAGACTCATCCTCGGGGATGTACTTCTGGCAAAGGAATCTCTTAGCACCACCGACCTGAACGCTAGCCCACCAATTGGGCTCAAATTTAGCAGTCAGACCGCCTTCAATGGCTTCACCATTATAACCTGCCTTACGCAAAGCTCTTGTTTCAGCAGTACGAGTAATACGAGTACCTACGCTTACTGCAAAGATTCCATCCGAGAGAATATCTCCTCTTTCGACTTTAGAAGTATTGTACTGTGCAACTCTGTTCTGAGCGAACTGATAACTGGGTTCCAAATATACAAATACATTAGGAGCAACACGACCCAAAATCTGCATTCCACCATTGAAACCGATAGTAGGTCCAATCTCGCGAGTAAGGTTGCCTTCACCCAAATGAACAGAACCACCGACATTGCCACCTTCCCAATCATAGTTGGCAGCCTGTGCACCAGCATTAATACCAGCATACAGATTAATGCCGAAACCACGCTCCTCCTGCTGAGAACGAATGCCTGGGAACCAGTTCAAGACATCAGTAAACAACTCAATATGACCCGTTGCAACAACCTGAGAATTATACTCGGTTCTGCCCGCCTGAGGAGTAGCCATGTGATACAACTGCTGACCGCTCACGCCAAAACGGAAACCGAAGAGTGAAGAGAACCAGTGACCCACAGCAACCTTATAAAGGTTACCAGACTTGTTATCGAGAGGATGAGCGACACCAGCACCAAGGTCAACAAACCAACCTTTCTGCCAATCTGCCATCTCAAGATGCAAACGACGGCGAACATCCTTGTCCTCAGGAACGTGATAACGTACACCTGCAGTGACATTCCACTTCCAACCACCTTCTGCCTGTTCCTTATAATAGTTCATATAACCAGGGGTAAAATGGTGCATCATCTGAGATTCTGCAATAAGATCCCATTCGTGTGATACACGCAAAGCACCCATCATACCGGCAACAACACTAAACGAAGTCTTCTTTGAATGTTCGTGCTCAGCATCATCCTTGAAACGAGCATAATTCTTGAAACTGTACCCGGCACCAAATTCTGGATAAAAACTAAACTTAGGCTGATTTCTGGTTCCTCTCCACAAGTTAGTGAAATTAAGCATATAGAGCAAACGCAGATCTGTCATGTTATAATGCTTGTAATTCTGTCCATTGGAAGTAGGCATATACATGAAACTTGACTCAACCTGTGCACGAAGTGTTGACAAAGGAGTAAACTCACGTGCTATATTAAAACTAAATGTAGGTTGAATAACATTCAATCCAGAATGCTCATCATTTACGTACTTCTGACCACGGAACTGCTTAGAACCTCCCAACTGGAATGCAATCCACCACGATGGCAAGAACTTCGCATTGATTCCACCTTCAATATCATCACCTCTGTAACCTGCACGACGCAAAGCACGCGCATCAGTAGGACGCATGATACGAGTACCAGCACTAACAGCAAAAGGAAGATAAGTCTTGTCGTCAGAACGATCAACCTTATAAGAAACGGTATTGCGAAGAGTTGTAATGCTAGGTTCCAAATAAAGCTGAACATTAGGAGCAACTCGTAAAAGTGCCTGAAGACCACCGGT
Source organism: Bacteroidaceae bacterium (assembly GCA_045643405.1). Classification (GTDB taxonomy): domain Bacteria; phylum Bacteroidota; class Bacteroidia; order Bacteroidales; family Bacteroidaceae; genus Physcousia. The sequence continues at coordinate 7,279 of JAZUKS010000103.1, forward strand.
GAAACCATAAGATATATTGGTCTCATTCATGAAACCATTATCATGCAAGGCATCATCACCAACAGACAAAATACCACTTGTACTTGTACCCGCCAAACCAAAAGCAAGACCACCAAAGATGTTAAGATCAAACTTACGTTCCTCATTACGCAATGAAGGGAACCAATTGAGTACGTCTGTCAAAAGTTCAACATGACCTAAAGCTGCAACCTGGGCATTGTATTCCTTTATATGCTCTGTATGTTCAATTGCCTCACCATGGTACTGTTGCATAGCCTTGACACCAGCACGAAGACCAAAGATGGGTGACATCCAACGACCAAATGAGAATTTGTACTGGTTACCTGAGAAATGCTCATAAGGCTGTACCCAACCAGCAGAAGCCTCGAAGAACCATCCTTTTTGCCATTCTGCCAAATCAAATTTCAAGCGCTCTCTAGCTTCCTCACCCCAAGGCAAGAAATGATAACGAGTACCGAAAGACATGCCATATTTCAAGTTCTGGAAGAATCGCTCTCTACTTCTGGCATCAGGTGCTATATAATTCTTTTCAAAACTATACTGTCCCTGAACTTCTGCAAACAAGTCCCAGCGATTAGATACTTTGTATGATGTCAACATACCCATCATTACACCAGAAGACCAATTACTAACACGTCTTTTGGGTTTATAATCGCCATTTGAACTCTGTCCTGTGTAAACGCTGAAAGTAGGACCCGCCTCAACATACGTCTGAAGTGTATTGTGACTGTCACATCCTCTCAACAAATTTGTAATGGAGAGCATGTACATGGGACGGAACTCGAACAGTCTATAATTAGTAGTATACAGACTAGGATCCTTATCCAACTCCGTACGAGAATACATTGACCATTGGCTTTGCAAACGTAATGACGCATAGGGACCAATATCATAACCAACATTAAGACCTGCCGAAGGCTGAATAGGAAGACCTTCACCCATATCACGATGAGATTGGTATAACTTCATACCACCCATGTCAAGACCAACCCACCAATGAGGAACAAAAACATTATCGTTCACCATCTTATCGGTCTTTGAATTACCGTAGATACGAGTACCCACACAAACACTGAAGATACCATTATCAGTAATAGATACGGGACCATCAGGACTATTGTATGCACTGGAATTGTTGTAAATCAAGTATGAAACTCTAGGCTCTGCAAAAATATACGAACCTGGTGCAAGTTTCAACAACGCTTGAAGACCACCGGTGAAACCGTAATATGATGTAGTTTTGGCATTTCTCTTTTTGCCATTCTTAATATCATTATTGATAGCTCCATAGAAGCCACTATAACCGTACAGTACACCACCAGAAACGTTAAGGTCAAAAACAGGGTCTTGCAAACTATTTCTACGCTTTGGGAATAAATTGGGTATGTTGACCATAACCTCAGCACGACCTGCCACATGAACATAAGACTTTCTGAAACGGAAATTAGCCTCATTATCATTCCAATATCCCTGATGTCCGAAACCAGCAAATTTGAAACCGAAATATGGGTCAACCCAACGACCAAAACCAATGCTGTACTCATTACCAGAATAATCAACATTGAAATTACTCATATTGAAATTCCATCCCGCACCAGATTCAAAGAAGAAAGAATGGTAACGAGGAGCCATGTTCTCGTAGAACTGCTTGCTTTCAGTCAAGTCGGTCATGAATCCCGAATGGAAACCTCCAAACAGATCGTACTTGTCGTGGTATGCACTACTGAACTCCTTATCCTGATTCTGCTGAACACCAATAAACGGCTGTACAAAGAATGTGATATTGGGACTCATCTTGTAACCAAGATGCAAACCAATCTTAGCATAAGGACTGTACTTGTGAGACAAGCTGTTTTCTCTTACAGCCTCATTGCTGAAAATATGGGTACCTCCACTAACCAAAGTACTAACAGTAAATCGGCGGTTAGGATTGTAGCCATACATAAAGTTTGTCAAGTTGGCCAGATACTGGAGTTCCACATTGTACGCACCCATAGTGGCAGTCTCTCCATAAGGTGTATCCTTTTTCTTGACAGCCTCGTAGCCACCTTGCATTCGCAATTCGTGAATAGGCGTAAACTGATAACCTACAAAAAAGTTTGCAGGAATCTGTATATTTGTCTGCTTAGCCGTAAAGTTATGGAAAACGTCCATACCAGTAGAGGCACCAGCTGTAAAATGACGCCACCACTCGCTACTCCATGCACTATCGCCCTCCCAGGGACGATAACGCTTCTGGACTTGATAAATTGCAGGATCAAAAGTAGTAAATCCTCTCATGCCGTGCGTTCGGGCAGCAGAAGTGTCAATGTTCGCAGGATCGTACTGAGCAAAGCCTTTCACAGGCATGCCCAGCAATGCAACCATTGAAATGTATATAAATCTTTTAAAACTTTTCACCTTAAACATTATTTAATCAGATAAACAAATGACACACCTATTTGATAAGGAATTAACGAAAAACCATGCTCTTTGAAACCATTGCTTGTAGTTCCACCAAGATACTGTTCACCAGTAGCATCAGTTCTTACCTTGTGATGTTCAAAGTACTGCATGCCACCCATACCTGCATGGAAATCAATAACAAAATGACGACCAAGATATAGATCATAACCAAATGTTAAACCCAAACCAACGGCAGCACCATTACGATCGTTATCACCCCAAATCATTGAGTAGTGTACAAACTTGGCACCACCACCAAGGAAGAAACGATCAAAAGCACGACCACCGAACCAATAACGGAATTCTGGTGCTAAACCATATACCTTAGATTTCTTAAGGTCTGTGAAATCCTTATACCAAGTATCCCACATGCCATAGGCCTGCATTGACAGAGAAGTATTACTACTGGTAGCAACTTCCAAAGTCAAATTGGGGGCACATGCCACATCCATTAGGGCATTTGTCTTCAGCGCCACCATTTGTGCGCGTGCCGCAGATAGACTAAAGCACAGAAGAATTAAAAATAATATACGTTTCATTTCTTATCTGCGTTATTATAATTGTTTCTAAGAGTATCGTACTCTGCCTTGATCTGCTCCATAGTAGCACCTTGCTTCAAACGATTATAGAAGAAGAGTACCAACAATCGGAAAGAATCATTGAAAGTACCATCGGTCTCAAAAAATTCTGCATTTGATTCACTGCTCTGCAAGGCCTCCAACATTGGGAATGCCCAACAGTTCTCCTCTTCGCCATCAGGATTGTACATGAAGTTAGAGTCAAACAAAGGAGCATTCTTCATTTGCAAAGACGATGAACATTTAAGCTTATATGTAGCAATAGCCTTCATATACTTAACACGAGGATCATTCGGATCAATTGATTCATCACCCCAAGTCTCAAGGATATCGGGATACATTGACTCAATTGTAGTCATTTCACCATTGCATAAGTCAATTACCATGGTATAACCGAGCTTTCGAGCAGATTCATCACCGGTCATATCCGAATAAGCAGTCCAAGCCACCATGAAATTCATAGGCGAAGAGGTTGCTACAGTATCACGAACTTCCTCATCATCATATTCACTCTGAAGAGCTCGGATAAAGAAGCCAAGACGACTGAACTTAGGATCATCTGTATTTAAGTGGTGTGCCATCACAGCACCGGCACCATTATAATCCTTTTCACCACAAAGCATCAGAATCTGAGTAACAACGATAGCAGGTTCATTCCAATAACCCCACTGTCTCTGACGCTCATCTCGGTGCATGTGTGATTCTTTGGGTCTATCAAAGTCCATATAATCTCTTGCCAGAATATGCGAGTCATATTCACCCTTTGACAAAAGGCACTGAGCCAGATAGTAAGAAGCCAATGCATAAGGACGCTGGTAATTAGCAGTCCTAGGAGCCAAGCGATATTTCATCTTTCCATCGATAGAATCACGATACATACCAATGGTATCAATACGATTGACATCCTCCTTCACGTTCTCACGAGCCTGACGTGCAATACGCTCCAAACCTTTGAGATCACCATCTTCATAAAGTGAGTTCATCAAGTTGTAATAAATGTAGTCACGCAATTCCTCACCAGAGTAGAAGTTACCATCCTGACGCTTATACTTGTCGTAGATTTCGTCCTGAGTCAAAACAGCAAATGAAGCCGTCTTATACTTATACTCTACACGACGCATTCGTGGAAGGACTTTAGGCAACACATAACTTCTATACCAATCGTATCGGGTAACAGCGGCATTGATACGGTCAATATTGTCATTATGCTGTTGAACCAAACCACGCAACTCTACAGAAATAGAACGCGAAAGAGAGTCACCCATTACTTCCAGGGTATCAGCAACCTCAGACCAGGGTACTACGAAAGGCTGAATCACACGATTGCTTGCATCCAAACGCTTGTTACCTCCTGCAGACTCAGAATTAACAACCTGAGCCACACTCATAGCACGACGTCTAGCCAATTCCAAGTTGGTTGAATATCCACCCTCGGGCGAAGAACAACCACGAATGGTATCTGCCAAGATCTGGTCATCAGTTGTACTATGGAAAATACTGTGAATATCTCTGCGAAGAGCGCGAAGGTCACGAACCGTAGTCGAGTCTTCCATATTCAAATCAGCCTTACCCATCAAGAACTCCAGATGGTAGCCCTTGGTCTTGTTGGTTGCCTCAGGACGACCGATCTTTTCATAATGCTCTACATCCAACGCTACTTCAGGAACAGCACTACGCCAATCCAAGAAACGGTTGTAGTTCTTCAACAAACCATCCCATACACGAATCACGTCATGATGATAAACCGAGTTATAATCCTCATACCATACGTGAGCCATACCATTATATTTACGAGTACGGTCGAAATTGTACAAGGTAGTAGAATACGCAATGACTGTATCTGTACGTTCATGCATATTACCGTTGGTAATAACATAAGGACGCATCTTATCATTCTCCAGATTACCACCCATTCGACGTACCATGGTTCGATTGTAATCAGGACCATCCAACACGCGAGGAATGAAGAAACCGATAGTATCATTATTGTCAACAGGACAAACCAAGAAAGGAGCTGCTACGTAACGTGCATCATCGCGAGCATACAGAGAGTCTACCTTCAATTTGAAAGAGAAAGAAACGTCCTTTCCATTATCCACAACGATACCTTCACCACTAAACTCTGGGTCTACACGCTTTGCAGAAGTTTCCAACTCCTTCATACGCTTTACGTCCGACTTCTTTGAACGAATCACATACTTAGCATTGTAGATAGCACCACCATCAGTTGAAGTAGCATTCAACTTTGACACATCGATAAGGAATGCGAAATTCTCTGTAAGAGGATCCTCGACATAATCACCTCCATCAATCAAGATGAAACCACTCTTACCAATACCCATCAGGTCAATCATACCATCATTGTCGGTAAGATTGGTACTTGTATAACGATAAGTCTTTTCTTTCAAGACCTCCTGGGTCATTGAAACCTTCAAGTAAGTCTGCGCCTTCTTTGCATGAGCGTCATCCAAGAAAGCATAGACACGTACACCAACAGACTTCTCTTCGTGGCCGTTTGCATCCAGGTTAAAAACCTGCAGACGAAGAATCTGTGCAGACAAACTTGATGGTACAAGCATCAAGATTGCCAACAATGTTCCCAATATGAATATACTGCGTCTTTTCATTTGTTTCATTATTTTAGATTCATTCGCTATTTATCATTTTCAGCCTTCTTGGCAGCAGCAGCCTCTTCTTTAGCTTTCTTCTTAGCTGCAGCCTCCTCTTCCTTGGCCTTCTTCTCAGCAGCTTTCTTAGCAGCAGCTTCCTCCTTAGCCTTAGCCTTTTCCTCTGCAGCCTGACGCTTCTTCTCCTCTGCTTCCTTCTTCAACTGCTCGGCCTTAGCCTTGGCAGCCTTCTTCTCATCACTCAAATTAGCTTCTGCCTTAGCTTTCTTCTCGGCAGCAGCCTTCTCTGCTTCTTCAGAAACCTCCGTAGCAGCATTCTGAGCCTCTTTTACCTTAGCCTCAGCCTTAGACATCTTCTCTGCAACAATTGAATCGGCCTTTGCTTTCTTCTCTGCAGCCAAAGAATCAGCCTTTGCTTTCTTCTCGGCAACACGAGCAACATTTGCAATGCTATCTTGCTGCTTCTTCAGCAACTTCTCGGCAACCAAAGAGTCCGTCTTTGCCTTCTTCTCTGCTATGCGGATTTCATTTGCAATGCTGTCCTTCTGCTTCTGTATCATTTTCTCGACCATCTTCTTTGCATTGTCAATACTATCATGATACTTTTCAAGCTGCTTCTGGTTCATGTGTTCCAAATCAATGCCACGGAAAATCTTCTGGTACAAGGTATCATCCTTACCTACGAAGACTGTATCAGGATTGATACGTCTTGCATTGGTCAAACGACGCTTATGCCAATTATCCCAATATGAGGCACTATCTGCAGCCAGATGAGCCAACCTATTATTGTCCCAACGAACAGAATTCAAACTATCCTTGTCGCGTGCCATCTTGTCACGCATGTCGCGTACATATTCGTTGAACTTATCAATCTGATCTTGGTAATCATCAATCAAAGCAAGACTAACCTTGTGCTTGATACTGCGCATACGATAAACCAAAGATACACGAAGTTCGTGAACGATAGGATACTTTACGAATGTCCACTTTGCCTTTTCTGCCGACTCATTGACGTATTCACGATTGATATCACCATTGGGAGCAACACTTGTCACGGGATGATACTTGTCAAACTTTGCCACCTTGATTCCAAGTAAACCACCCAAATCGAGGTCCAAACCACCTTCGCTGGGGTGCTCACGAGTCAACAATGGAATACTGAAACCGGCAGAAATACCAAGATTGATGCCCTGACCCTTATATCCCTTGTTGCGGAACAAAACGTCAAACTTATCCCAACCAGCATAAGCACCAACATAGTATGCTCGCCAGTTTCTGGGATTCTTGATGGTTCTGGTACTCGTTACATTACGACGGAATGCCAGATACATGTTGTAGAATCTGCTACGTGAAGGATCACCATTGAAACTCTTATGCAAAGCAGAATCCTTGGCATTAGCATAATATTCTACCTCAATAGTATCATTTGCCCAAATATCAGGATTGTAGAACACAGAGTCTCTCTTAAGCAACTTGGGATCCTTATACTGAATCTTCTTGAAATGATGATTTACATTCTTGGTACCAATACCACCAGTACGCCAATACTTACGGAACTCAGCACGAACCGAAGCAACATCAAAAACCAAACGAGGATTTACTTTATGATTCGTTCTGATATTACCCTTTCCAAAAATCGAAATTGACTTGTTATTCTTTGAGTTCTTGTCCAAGTCCCATTCAAGACCGATTCCTGGCATTGTCAAAGCCCAATCCAACAAATTGAAATGGAAAGACAACTGGTCAAGAGCAGAATGTTTCGCCTTGCCGAACTGCAAATTGAGACTATCCTTTTTAGGTGCATACTTATTGAAGAGTGCAGCCGCCTCGGGTGAAACCCTCTTGCTGTCCCATCCCTGTACAGGTACGGTCTGCATCTCCTGAGTGTTTTGCGCCCACAAACGCTGGATGCCCGCATTTGCGAGCAGCAACAAAACTATTGTGATTGCTTTTAGTCGTTTCACGTATATCTTAATTTATAAAATATTACACTTCGTTTAAACTAGTCTATAGTACTCGAATATTACTTACCCTTCCAGAAGTCTTCCTCAGCCTTCTTACGAGCCATGTACTCATTGTACTTACGCAACTGCTCTTGCTGTGCAGGGGTCAAACCAGTCTTTCTTTTCTTTATCTGAGCATCATAGTTAGAGATTGTCTTTGACAAATTCTGAGCAATAGTAGAAGGCTGCTGTGCATCACGAACTGCCCACTCTTGAAATGAAGCCATATTAGTACCACCTTGCTCAAATATCTTATTGTTATAAGAGCGCTCTGCTTCTTGAACCGTAGCATTACCATAATCAATTACAGTCTTGTACAGCTCCAAACAATGCTTACGGTCATTGATATCACCCTCACGCATAATCTTATAATATGCATTAGCAATACGACGATAAGTCATCATAATTCTATAACTAGCACAAGCCGCATAGTGGTCAGGATCCAAATTTATGGCCGTTTCACAATTGCTAATTACACCCATTTGGTCAGCCTCCCATTTCTCAACCTCACTTCTATCATTCTCCAGCATCTCATCAAGAGGTCTGAACAACGACTGTGCAATAATCCAACTAACTTCGGCCTTTTCCTTATTAGTCTTGGTCAAACTAAGTGCTTTATTAAAGGCATCAAGCATACTCTTACGTAGTTCTGTACGCTTCTGCTCATCGCCGAAAAGTTCATCAACCTCTTTCTTCATTAACAAAGCATAAGCAATAGCAGAATAATAGTTCATGCTAGAGGGGTTCTGATAAGCAATGCGAGCATACTCATCTACCGCCTTCTTCATATCCATTTCTGGCAGATCATTGAACTGCATCATCAAAGATAAAGCACGATTTATGTAATCGTAGTCCTCGCGATGCTCTTCTAAGGTAGCCTTAAAATGCTTGTCAATACTCTTTGCATCATTTGCTCCACTTTCTGTCATCAAGCCATTGACAACCAAAGAAGTATTGAAGTATTTGTTGAACTGCTGATTAGATTTTTCGACATCAGCAATCTCATTTGCCGTTTCATACAATTTCTTACAAGTACTTGACAAGTCAAGATAATCCTGAAGGAACTGCTCAATGTACTTATCGGTATCAACAACATAGAGGTCCTTACATGAGTTGAAGTACTCTTCAATCAAATAAGGTTCAACCTCAGTACCAGAAACACTTGTCTGCTCACGGACAGACTTCATGGCATCTACAAAGTAATGATAGGCAGAATCCTTATCATAAACTTTAGGAGAAATATTCTTGCCTTCAGTATAATAATAATGTGCCTTCCAAGTCTTCACATCAGCCAGACTGCTCTTTTTGGTTGGACCATAGTCGGGCAAACCATTCAAAGCGTTCAAGTTATTGATACGAAAATCACAAATATACATGAGGTCATCAAAGTATGTCAACTTGATAGCCTGATCCTGCTCTTTCTGCAACAAATAGCGAAGCATGTCACCACCGTTACCAAACTCGTACAAACTGAAGGCACAGAAAGGTGCACCATCAACAAGTATTCTCCATGCACGATAGCAAGAGTCGTTCCATGTACGGGGATACTCCTCACCGAAAGGTTTGGGAGCCTCTTCACCAAGGAGCAAGGCATTGGAGATGGCATTACTCTCAGCAGCGGCATTCTGACCATTGGCATTTGAAGCAGGAGTCCAAACCATCAAAGCCTTCATGTTCTCAACACTATCCTTACCAGTACCCATACGCTGTTGCCATGAGGTATGCTCGTATTGGGCGTGGCAGACGCTAACGCTGAAAAAACACAAAACCAGAACAATAAGATGTCTCATATATGCTTTATAAGATTTTCTTTTATATTATTCTAAACTTACTTAAAAATCGTACATTAGATTGCAAGGAAATTGCTTTCCATGCAATCTAACATACCCTCAACACTCTGTTGCTAGATGTCCCAATGCAAGATTTGTAATGACTAGTCTGTCCATCCGAACACATCAGCCTTCACAGCTCCACCCTCTCCGGGTTCTGCATCAGAAACGTTTCCGCAATCAATCTCAAGGACATCTTGATCTTCCTCGAGGAATGAAAGCGCAAGAAATGCTTTTGGTGTTATAATGGAATGTCTAATGAGATGCGGTGAAAGATACTTGCGTTTCTTTATCACCATTCAACATCCCAAGAAGACTGACGCTTTACAGCACCACCTTCACCCTCTTCACCATAACCATCACCATAACCGGGAGTGATTTCGATTTTATCACCGTCATCCTTTACACCCCATTCATTGGTGGCCTGACAAATATGTTCAAAAACAACTTCCTTGATACGTTCTGAAGGGACAATATACTTTTTCTTCATCATATAATGAATTATATTTTTACTTCTTAACAACCTTAGAGGTAACAACGGTACCATCGGACATGGTCTTCTTTACTACGTTGATACCTGTCTGCATTTCGTTCAACTTAGTGCCATTGACAGAATAATACTCCACACTGGTTACTTCATTATTTACAACATCCTTCACGCCGTCTGCCACTTCCCATACATCTTCTTCATCATCACCAACAAACTCAACCTTTACATTTGCAAAGTCGGGGATGTAAACATAGGCACGGAAAGCATTTACATAGTTACCACCTACAGGTCTTCTGATAGCAGCGTATGTATTGAAGTATGCATTACCACTACCAACTGCAATTTCGGTTTTTGCATAAGTACCATACATAACAGCATCACCCTGATCAGCAGACAAACTATTGGCACCAGTAGTTACCTCAACAGCTACATTCTCTCTAACAAGCTGAGTAATGCCAGACACTTTCGATCTAACAATACAAGGACAATTTGCAGGAACGCTTCCCTGGTATGTCAAAGTAACAACTCCATCCTCATATTTAGTCAAAATAGCAGGTTTGAAATCACTACGGAACTTGCTACCAGACAACTCAAAAGGCACGGTCAATGTTGCGTATTGATCCTTTGCAGAGAAGTTACGCTTCAAAGTAGCCTTTACAGCTTGGAATCGGGTAGGAATATACAACTCCGCACCAGAAGCATCCTGCATAACAAAGTTCTCACATACACCGTTTACCACCACATTCTGACCTGTAACAGTAATACCCTCCTTCAACTGACCGAAATAGAAGAGCTTATTGGGGGTTAGAGGATAACCGGTAATCTCATCAAGACTTATGCTTTGGCTGATTTCTGCTTCGGAAAAATCAAGGCACAAATATGTTGTATTGGCAACAGTCTTGATATTCTTACTTGTTACAACGCCAACAACCTTACCCAACTTATCGTTTACCTTAATTACTTGCAGAGGATTAGTGGGCTTCTGAAGTTTGTTGCCATTGGTCAAAGTACCTGTAAACTCCAAATCTTCATTGGTACTGATAACAGTCACGTTCTTGACATTAACAAACGCATCAGGAGCAACACGCTCTACAGACTCAGGAATATAATATGTCTTATTGTTGTTACCATAAAGGATAGCAACCAATTCTGTCTTTGCTCTATTGAAAACCAAGCCTGCTAAATCTCCAGTACCCAAAGAATATTTATTAGTATTAGGACTGTAATTCTCAACTTGAGCCAAAAGGGTTGCAGAAATATTTGCAGAACAACTTTTTGCATTCAAAGTTGAAAGATTAGACAATGCGGCTAAAGCACCTGCAGAAATAGTAGCCACTTCCTTGGGGAGAGTCAAATCTGTAACGCTACCATTATTAATAACCGGCAAATTTGTACTTACGACATAATACGATCTATCCGTGTAATTTATAATCTTATCTGTTTTTACAGTTATCGTTCTGATAGCATAATAATTAACGATCATTTCATCTTCCCAGTCATCATAATATTCTGACTTATAATAACAGTACAACTCCTTATTCTTTAAGTCACTTAAAGGTCTTGAAACGCCATTCACAAGCACACTGGTAACACCCGCAGCGGCAACCTCGGCGTAGGTTAATACGTATTTACCTCCATCGGACTTCTTTGCGAGTTGTACTATTTCCGACCAGTCTGCAGCTTTTCCATCATAAGATGCTTGCCCAACAGGCTTACTTTGGTCGGAAGTTACTTCGTCCCATCCCTTTAAAGAAATAACGGGATTATCATAAGAAACTGGAGTAATCGAATAATACAAGTTTCTATTTATCTTTTGCTCAGGTCTGTAAGTTATAAGCAATGTTGTCTGAGTACCCTGATTACTAAAAATTAGATCGACGATGCTTGTCTCACTATTACTTACAACATTTTCCGTAACATTACCAGCAACCAGATTATATGTAACATAATCCTTCTCAATAGTTTCGGCACATACAGCCATACTTACGCTGAAAATGGCCAGCAGACTTAAAAAAACCCTTTTCATAAGCATATTTGTTAAGATTTTATTCATTTTACACACACTTTTCGCCCCGAAGGGCATAGAAAATCGAGACAAAATTACAACTATTTACACAAACACACAAACATATACGGAAAAAAATGCAGAAAAATTTAATCCGAATTACATTTCCATAACATTCATTCGTTTTTTAGCAGATTAAACACTAAAGTAGTCGTCAAAACTGTAATAGAACAATTCGTAAAAAAGTAGAGTTACAACACATTAGCATTTTAAAAACCTAAGCAGAAATGTCATCCCAAGCAGGGAGAACTCTCAGCTCAACTTTAAGAATGTAAGTCTTTTGTTGGGCAGAGATTCCTCACCTACAATCGGAATGACAATTCATCGGAATATGGTAGGAATCGTATACTACGACGGATCCGTCATATCATCGTCCTTAAAACCTCCGCCACCACCTTCTTCGGTAGACGGACTAGACTGCTCACTATCAGAGAAGCCTCCATTAGGATTGACATCCTCAGCAGGACTGTCCTGGTCATCGTCAGCAAAACCGCCACTGACATTCATCATCTCGGCTGCCACCTTGCCCAAAAGCACCTGTACAAAGGTGTCGACATCGGCCTTGCTGAACTTTCCGTCCTTGTTGACGTCAAGTACAGGGGTAGCCTTCAGCATCTCAGCAGCATCCTGTCCCGAACCAAGCAATTGTATCATCTTGGCCAAATCGCCTACGGAGAGTTTGCCATCACCATTCACGTCACCTCGCCAGGCCTTTCCTGCCAAAGCCGGCAAACCGACGAGCATGGCAAGAGCTAACACCACGCAGCGTATGTATTTAACTTGCATCATAGTCATAATGCTTTTAAGGTTAGGGAAGGAAGGTGGTTAGAGCTTTACCACCTTCTTACCGTTTACAATATAGATTCCCTTACCGGCATTCTGAGTTTTGCGACCGCTAAGGTCATAGACAGAATTGCCAAAGCCATTGGTAACATCAGGACCCTCTACCTCAAAGAGACCGGTTTCTTCGTTAAACTCTCCAAAAGTAATACCAAGGCTCTTAACATCGCTTGAAGAGTTCTTGTTCACGAAATAAGCCTGGAAGGGATTCTTGCCAGCAGTAGCATCCTTCACGAAACTGCTGCCACTATCGTTCAACACATAGCCTGTTACGCCATCTTCAATGGTATCGTAGTTGCCGACAAAAGTAAACTGATTGCGAACCAGCGAAGGTACAACAGTTACTGCCACATCCGCTTCTGTAGCACCAAAGGTGATGGTCTGTCCCTGCAAATGTCCAACTCCCATAGTCTCACCGGGGAAGGCAACAAGATAAGGAGTCTGAGCCTGCATAACAGCCTCATCAAGACTTGAGAAGTAAACGTTCTTGGCGTTGCTTCCAATATACTTACGTACCCAGAAGTCGCCGGTAGAACCACGAAGGATGGGGAACAAAGAACCGTTCAAGCTTGCCTCGAACTCAGTAGCCTCGAAAGGAAGTACCAATGTCTCCCAACCGCTCTTGCCAGTAGCCCATACGCTGGGATTGTGAACATACTTGATGTGTGAAGCGCGGAACTTGATGGGAGACCCATAAGCATAACCATCGGTCAGCACCACGCTCTTTGCAGTATGGCTTTCGAAGTCAACAATATTGCCACCCGTAGCCTTGGTGCCAGTGGGAACCAAATACAAGCAATTGGGGTTCATACCATCCTTGAGCAAAGTTGCTGTCAGATCGTCAGCGAGACCCTCACCATAGAAAGCAACCGAAGTAACATTCATTTTATCCTCAGAAGCCATACGTGAAGCATAAGCAGCTGCATCCACCTTTTCCAGGAACATCACGTCAACTACAGGCAAGATATTGCAAGAAGCCCCCCACGCGTCCTTGTAAGCATCAATGCTGACACCAGGTACAATGACTCTCTGACCAACAGCCAAGTTACCATCACCCATAATAGCAGGGGTATTACCCTGGCAAACCAAAGCCTTAAACGTAGTACCCTGAAGTGCGTTCGTAGCAATGCTGACAACAGACTCGGGCAACACAATTACAGAAAACTCCTTACCATTAAGTGCTCCTGCGTTAATCGAATAGTTCTCGCCATTACATTTTGCAGGGAGTGACAGATACTTGTCAGTACCAGTATAAGCAATCAATCGGTAAAGACCGTCCTCACGGCAGAATGAGAAATCACTTTCACTATAATAAATACTGGGCTCGTCAGCAGAAACGAGTACGCCCTTGGCATAATAGGCAACATAACCATTGGTCACTTCACCCATCTGAACATCGAGCGACGACAGGTTTCGCACCTCGTACAAACTCAAACAACCATAGAACGCCTTATCAGCAATATTTGTAACTGAAGCAGGGATGGTAATGCTTGACAGACTGGTACAACCACTGAAACATTCCTTCTTAATTTGCGTTAAAGAAGAAGGGAGGGTCAATGTCTTCAATTTGCAACAATCCTTGAAAACAGCTTCACTAAAGGTTTCCAATGATGAAGGAAGTGTAACAGTCTCCAAAGCGATGCACCCATTAAAAGCGTAGTTTCCAATAAAAGTCACACTATTTGGGACGGTAATTGAACTAAGACTTGAACAACCATTAAAAGCATTTGCATAAATGCTTGTCAAAGTTCCAGGAAGCACAATCGAAGCAAGCGTGCTACAGCCAGCAAAGGCTCTTGAGTTAATTATTTCAAGTTTTTCGGGCAGACTGACATACGTCAAACTTGAGCAATCTTCAAACACGTTTGCATCAACCTTTGTGATCTTACTGGGAAGACTGACCGTAGTAAGCTTGCTGCAACCACTAAAAGCCTGAGGCTTTATTGTAGTTATACTCTCCGGCAAGGTCAGCGTAACAAGGTTCTTACACCCCTTGAATGCCTCATTCTCGATAGAAGTAATCACATTCGAAAAAGATGCCGAGGTAAGACTACTGCAATTATAAAAAGCATACTTTGCTATCGAAGATATAGCTGCGTCATCAGGAACTGCCAGATTGGTAACTTCCTCACCATTAAGATACAGCTTGCTCTGGTTATTGTTGAGGGGATTGCTTTCTGCTGCAGAGAAAGTCATTTTACACCAAGACTCAAGGTCGGTGATGTAGACTTTGTCCAAATTGGGACACGCCTTGAAGGCCGCAACCGCAATGCCTCTCAAGGTAACAGGAATGCTGACCGACTTAACATTCTGGCAACCATAGAAAGCAAATTTACTGATATTCGTAAAATCCTTGTCCTCGGGAATCACCAAGTCTGTTGCCTCAACACCGTTGACATAAAGATTCTTGGCATAATACAATGGATTGTAAAATTCATCATCAAAAGACACGCTGCACCAAGCCTTCACGTCTGTGATATTAAGCTTGTTCAACGCTTTACAATCATCAAACACGCCTTCTCCTATTCCGCTGAAAGTTGAAGGCAAACTAATGGATGTCAAATTGACACATCCGTCGAAAAAATGATCTCCTAATTTAGTGATACCCTCACCTATTACAACTGAAGTAATTTCGCTTTCAATTCTTTCTTCAACGAAAGGAGATACTACAAAGTCACCCGTTGCTCCAGAACCGCTTAGCACAAGTTCACCCTCATCACTCAAAGTCCAAGAAATTTCTCCATTAATTGCTCCACTACTGATAATAGCTCCAACCGAAGTCAAGGCAGGACTTTCACCTGCAGAAAAAGCACTATTTGCACTTGAAAGACTGCTCATTGCGGCATTTAAGCCCGCAGCTTTACCCGTAAGGGAAGCATATAGCGCCATAACGACAATAAATGACCTTTTCATCTTATCTAGTTTTAAAATTCAGTTATAAAAATACCAGAGCTAAAAAATTTTAGATGGCGTGTTTTTTGGTTTTTAAATCGCAGAATTTAATCTATCGGGTTATTAAATTTATCAATCAGGTTATATTATTATATATAAGGTGTGGAAATTCGAACTGTTAGCATCACGCATATCCTATACACCTTACCTTGATTTAAGGTTTACGAGCGCAAATATAGTGATTTGTTTTTATTCTGCAAATAATTTAAGGTAAAATGTGAAAAAAATGTGTGATTTATTGATTTTACATTCGATTTCTGGTACAAAAATATAACCATTTCAATGCACAAATTTGTCATTTGCCGATTTACCCCATTCTTCCCTGTTGCGTACAAGCTGTTTCTACTAAAACTCCAATGAAATTCCAATGAAACTCCAATGAAACTCCAATAAAAATTGAAAAAGTTTGTTGTTTTATTGGAGTTTAATTTTTGTTTAATTGGAATAAAATTACAGACAACTTGGAAGAAAGTAACAGAATAACCGAAGAAAATAATGTAAAGATAAAATCAAAATACCTACAAAAAGATGATTTTTAGCCGATAAATTGCATAATATCAAAAAAATGTCGTAACTTTGCACCCGCATTTGCGAGACAGTGCCAGTGTGTGGTTGCTGCTCAGCAAACAAGTTTCACATCAAAACATACAAAATTATGTATTTGAACACAGCTAAGAAAGAAGAGATTTTTGGTCAGTATGGTAAGTCTGCAACCGATACAGGTAGCGCAGAGAGCCAGATTGCATTGTTCACCTATCGTATTGCTCACCTCACTGAGCACATGAAGGAGAACCGTAAGGATCACAGCACTGAGCGCGCTTTGACCGGTTTGGTTGGTAAGCGTCGTGCTTTGCTGAAGTACCTCAAGTCACGCGACATCAACCGTTATCGTGCAATCGTTAAGGCACTTGGTTTGCGTAAGTAATGGGGACTTTGAAGAAATTTCTTCCCGACATGCTGGCGGTGATGGCTTTTGTCATCATCGCCTTCGTGTATTTTTTCGAGCCTGTCAAAGACGGCAAGGTTCTGACGGGAGTTGACCACAGTGGTGCTGTGGGCAGCGGTATTGAGATGCAGCATTACAGAGATACCCACGACGGCGAACGCACTCGTTGGACCAATTCTCTGTTTTCGGGAATGCCAACCTATCAGATGGCTCCCTCATACAATAGTAGTGATGTATTGGGCAAGGCACAAAACGTATATCAACTGTGGTTGCCTAATGTAGTGGCTTATGTCTTCATGATGCTTTTGGGCTTCTACAT
This sequence comes from Bacteroidaceae bacterium, assembly GCA_045643405.1. Classification (GTDB taxonomy): domain Bacteria; phylum Bacteroidota; class Bacteroidia; order Bacteroidales; family Bacteroidaceae; genus Physcousia. Next base: position 24,394 of record JAZUKS010000103.1, read on the forward strand.
CATGCTTCGTGCCTTCAACTTCAAGACATGGATGGCAGCCTTAGGTGCCGTACTTTGGGCTTTCTCCAGCTACTACTTCATCATCATTGCAGCAGGTCACATCTGGAAGCTACTGACACTCTGCTACATACCTCCCACAATCGGTGGTATGGTTCTATGTTACAGAGGAAAATACTTGTGGGGAACAGCCGTTACGGGCATCTTTACTGCATTGCAGATTTTCAGCAACCACGTGCAGATGACCTACTACTTCTTGTTCGTCATCGGTTTTATGGCATTGGCCTATCTGATTGATGCCTACAAACACGGAGAAACAAAAAAATGGCTGAAAGCTACCGGTTGCCTTGCCATTGGTGGCTTGCTTGGCGTTGCCGTCAACCTCTCCAACCTATTCCACACATGGGAGTACAGCAAGGAAACCATGCGAAGCAAGAGTGAGCTGACATCAAAGACCAAAAATGCTGCAGACCAAACAGATAGTGGTCTTGAAAGAAGTTACATTACTGCCTGGAGTTACGGTGGAGATGAACTGCTCACCTTGATGATTCCCAACACCAAGGGTGGTGCAAGCGTACCCCTGTCTGAGAATAGTACAGCCATGAAAAAGGCTGATGCAGAACTCAACTATATGGGTGTTTACCAAGCCTTCCCACAATACTTTGGCGAGCAACCTGGCACAAGCGGTCCCGTATATATTGGTGCATTCGTTTGTTTCCTCTTCATTTTAGGATTGCTCATTGTTAAGGGACCTATGAAGTGGTGCTTACTTGGAGCAACCGTACTGAGCATCCTGCTCTCTATGGGTCACAACTTCATGTGGTTCACCGACTTGTTCCTCGACTACATGCCCATGTACGACAAGTTCCGTACCGTGGCCAGCATATTGGTTATTGCAGAGTTTACTATGCCTCTGCTTGGACTCTTAGCATTGAAGCAGATTGTAGAAAAGCCTGAGTCCTTGCGTGAGAAGTTCACTATGAATAGCATATACATCTCACTCGGACTCACCGCCGGCATCTGTCTGCTTTTGTGGTTGTTCCCTGGTATCATGGGATCGTTTACAAGTAGTAGTGACACCAATGGTCTGCACCAGTATGTCTCTCAGGGATATATGGACCAAGCAACGGCCGACAAGATACTTGCCAGCATCTCTGCCATGCGTAAGGCCATGTTTACGAGCGACTGTATGCGAAGCTTCTTCATTATCATGATTGGTTTCGCCGGTTTGATGATTTTCCGCTTAGGAAAGCTGAAACCAGCCATCTTCGTAAGTTCAATCACAGTACTGTGTTTGTTTGACATGTGGTCAGTCAACAAGCGTTATCTGAACGATAGCATGTTCGTCAACCCAAGTCCTGCCGAGCAGATGTTCCCCAAGACCGAAGCAGACGAGATGATATTGCAAGATCCCTCTTTGTATTACAGAGTGATGAATCTGGCAGTCAATACATTCAACGACAACAGCACTTCAACCTACCACAAGAGTATCGGTGGTTACCATGCAGCCAAGTTACGTCGTTATCAGGAACTTATTGAGGCACACATCGCAAGCGAATCTGCCAAGGCACAAAATGCAGTGGCTAATGCCGGTGGCGACATGACCCAGGTAAATGGCGATTCGCTTTATCCTGTGCTTAACATGCTCAACATGAAGTACTTGATACTTCCATTGAAGGACAATGGTCGTATTCCTATTCTCAACCCTTATGCCAACGGAAACGCGTGGTTTGTTGACAATGTGAAGTACGTGGACAATGCAGATGACGAACTGGCTATGTTAGGAAGCATCAACACCAAACAAGTTGCTGTTGCCAACAAGAGTTTCCAAAACATCTTGGGTGAAGCAAAAGCCGATTCGACTGCCATTGCCACTTTGACGGCATACGAGGCCAACGAATTGGGATACGATGCAGAGTCAAAGCAAGGTGGTGTACTGGTATTCTCAGAAATTTATTATCCCGGTTGGACTGCCACCGTGGATGGCAATGAAGTTGAGATTGCACGAGTAAACTATGTGCTTCGTGCCATCAAGATGGACGGAGGCAAGCATCACGTTGTTCTGAAGTTCGATCCTCAATCGGTTCACACAACCGACACCATTGCCTACATAGCACTTATCTTATTGGTAATTATGCTAATTGGTGCTATTGCACTGCCCATCATCAAGAGCAAGAAACAAGATAAGACAAACCTTGGTAAGTAAAAGGCAAGCAAGGTTTTACAAATAAGAAAATATCGAAGGCACGAAGCCACGAAGAATTAAAAACTTCGTGAACTTCGTGCCTTCGTGTTTGAATATGCTTCCAAAAATAAAGACTATCGTTTTATAACGGAACGAACAACAAACCACAGATGAGCGCCAATGGCAGAAAGACGGCCATAATGGTGCGACATGATATGAAATCTTTCCTTGAGGGATTTACGATGATTCTTTGTCGTAAGTCCCTCATTCAGATAGTCAGTAAGGATAAGGTGAGTATTGACAATGCGAAGACGTCGTCTATCGGCATATTTCAACACACGAATGCACCAATCATAATCTGCAGAGAAACGGTAATCAAGATTATAACGATGCATACGTGCAATGTCTGTCCGTACATAAAAGGACTGGTGGCAAACCAACATTCCGCTCAAAAAACTACGGGACGTCAGAACCTCAGGTGCCTGCAAACGACGATGGCGAATGAACTTACCGTCATTATCAACGCAATCCGTTTCACCGTAAACCACGGCAGGATTCAAACCACGATGTTCCCAATCAATGGTCTTTACCAACTCCTCAATAGTATTTGCATCATGTAGCTTATCACCCGCATTCAAGAAAACCAAATAATCGCCTTCTGCCATACCAATAGCCTTATTCATAGCATCATACAGCCCTCTATCTGGTTCCGATAGGATACGAATATTGTGTACGGGTTGCACGTTTCGCTCCACGTACTGACGTACAAGCGAGAGAGTAGCATCCTTTGAGCATGCATCAATGATGAGATGCTCAATGCGAGGATATGCCTGCATCTCAACACTACGAAGTGTGCGCTCCAACACCTCACCGGCATTGAAGGTTACCGTTACTATGGTGATAAGTGGATATGTCTTTTTCAATGTTGATAATCTGAAGTTTACGATAAATTAAAGGAAATATGTAAGCCAGAAAAAACTGCCAAGCAGATAGTCCGGACAAACTGTAAAGTACACGTGAGATGCTGTACTAAAGAAATCTGTCTTTGTAAAATGGAATCATTATCGACGGAAAACTAAATGTGAAGATTAAGCATTTGTCGGAATCCATTTATCGGTACACCTCCTCGTAAAGACGAGCTATGCGACTGGGATTGTAGGTTCGAGCCGCATACTTGGCAGCTTCCCTTGAGAGTGAAGCGTGATTCTCCTCATCCAAAACGTAGAGGATGCCTTCGGCAAGGTCCTGTGCATTCTGCAACTCAGCAACATAACCGTCCAGGCGATGATGAATCATCTCGGGAATGCCTCCCACGCGAAATCCCACACAGGGAGTACCCACACTCATGGCCTCGACAATGGTGTTGGGCAGATTGTCCTGCATGGAAGGCGTGACAAAAGCATCAACGGCCGTGTAAAGCAATGCAATCTGACGCTCATCAGAGATATAAGGAAGCGCATGAAGAGGATATGGGAACATTCCGTTCATTGCCTCGGTCTTTTGGCCAACAACAACGATACCTATCTGACTATCCTGTTCGGGATGTTGCTCATGCATCATTCGGCAAGCTTCAACCAAATAGTCAATACCCTTTCGCTTATCCGTCACCTTCATCGAACTAAAAAGCAAAAGACGCTTGTCGTGTGGCAAACCATGACTATCGCGAGCCTTCATTTTGTCGGAAGGATGAAAAACAGTCTGATCAATGGTATTGGGAATATGCACAACCTTGCACGGAGCAATCGAACCGTTTACACTATCGGATTGCACCCCCTTCAACAAGGCACTCTTTTGCGCCAGCTCTGAAATCCATTGACTGCACCCAACAAATGTAATACGGTTGATAAGATGATAAAGATGCTGTTTCTTATCAAACAGGCGATAAGACAAGTCTTTTTCCTTTCGCTCGTTCAAAAGAGGACAATGATGGCAATGGTCCTGATAGCGGTCGCAACCATCCGTATAATGGCAGATACCCGTATAAGGCCACTGGTCGTGAAGCGTCCACACAATGCGCTTGCCACTCTGCACAATCTTCTCAAGACCTCCCATGGAGAGGAAACCTTGATTAATCCAATGAAGATGAATCACATCTGCCTTCTTGAATTCCTCTAATTCCGTAATATCAGTACCGCAATTGGCAATGTCGATTTGCCACAGATTCTTCTTGCTGAAATGGTTGGATTTCCAAATACATGCACGTTCCCAAACGAAATTCCACTTCAGTTTTGGCGAACGAGGGATGGCAGAGACCGTGAGAGACTCTGTTTGTTTGTCACGCACCAACATACGTGCCTTCAAGCCATTGGCATTGAGGGCATCCATCAGACGGTTGGCCGCAATGGCCGCACCTCCCGTCTTCTCTGACGTATTTATGATGAGTACATTCATAGTATTTGAAAAACTCCGCAAAAATACTAAAAACCAAGGAAACTGCAAAATAAAACCAGTAAAAGGCAAATAAAAACAAGAAGAAGAATGTAGAATAATGAATTATTTTGTACCTTTGTTGCCATATCAGTATCTACACAATACATATTTAATATAATGGAACAACACGTTGCCCTCTTTCTTGACCGAGATTTGGAAAAGGCCCAGTTTGCCTTGAAGTATCTGGCTGCACAAATGGCTGTGCGACCCGTACATGTTCACGCATTCCTGCGAAACGGACGCAAAGAAAACGGCAACATTACCGACCGCAAGATCGTGGCAAAGCTGGCCGAAGTACGACAATACTTGCAACAAACAAAACTCACATTTGAGACTATCAAGATAACCGGTAGTTTTTGTTTTGAAGAGATTTCGCAAGTAAAACCGGTCGAAGACTGTCTGGCTCCCTTGAAGCAGGAACTGGGAATAGAGGACAAGGAGAATGAAATCATTACGCTTGAAGACAGCATCTTCAGAGAGAATAAAAACGTAGAGAAGATAGAAAAGATAAAAGTCAACGACTGCAAGTTATTGGTGATAGACATTACACGTATCGACTGGATGAAAGTCTGGATAAAGCGTTATTGGCGCCCATAACACACAATAGTACAACAGATTGATATTCACGAGACAGCATCAGAAAAAAACTATGGTAGTAGCAGTTCTTTTGGCAGGCGGAAGCGGTTCGCGAATGGGTAGCGACCGTCCGAAACAGTTTCTTGAGGTAAACGGCAAGACCATCTTGGAATGGACGATTGAGGCTTTCCATCAGCATCCCGCTGTGGATGAAATTGCCATTGTAAGTCGTGCCGACAGCATGGAGGAGGTACGCCAACTGGCTCTACCCTACCCCAAGGTCCGCAAAGTGCTGACAGGCGGAAAGGAACGTTACGACAGTAGCCTGGCTGCCATCCGCGCCTATGAAGACGACGAAGTGAGGATACTGCTTCACGATGCTGTCCGCCCCCTTGTAAACCAACGAATCATCACCGATTGCATCGAGGCACTTAACCGCTACGAAGCCGTAGATGTTGCCATTCCAAGCACCGATACCATTATCGAGGTCAACGAGGAAGGCACCATCAGTCGCATTCCCGTACGCTCGTCTTTGAGAAACGTGCAAACCCCTCAAGGATTCCGAAGAGGCACCATCAGAAGGGCTTATGAGATTGCGCTCAAGGACCCCAATTTCCAAACAACGGATGATTGCGGAGTTGTTTTCCGCTACCTTCCCGACACACCTATCTGTGTGGTAGAAGGCGACACGAAGAACATCAAGATTACCTATCCGCAAGACTTACTGATGCTTAACAACGGATAAAAACCGACCGATACGCCATCGTTGACGATAACGCCATTTGATGCTAAACCTTGACTCGTCCTTCGTTGTTCACACGAGGTTTTCCCGACTTTCCCCTAGGATTGCTCGCAGAAACACGGAGAAAACACGGGGAATCATCGGGCGCTGAACGGAAACATTTCGCCGTGGAACGATAAACCAAGCCGAGAATCAAACTAACGACCATGCTTGCAGTTCCTGGTTATGCGCACTTTTGACCTTACAAACCAACCTTATTCAAATTGATTAAAAAATACCATGAAAATAGCAAAAAACAGTTAATTCTAGCATCTTCACATAGCAATTCGAAACTTTTACTACGTTTTTCTTGCTGTTTTATTTGGAAGAAATAAAAGAATTCACTATCTTTATACCCGATTATAGCATTTACAATTAACATTTTGAAGTCATAAATTTAATATATACCTATGGAAAAGATTCAAGAACTCACTGAGAAAATTTACCGCGAAGGCGTTGAGAAAGGCCAAGCCGAAGCCGCCCGATTGGTAGAAGAAGCTAAGGCTGAGGCCGCAAAAATTATCGCCGAGGCTAAGGAGCAGGCAGAAGCCATTGAGGCTGGCGCACAGAAGAAAGCCGCCGAGATGGATGCAGGCACCAAGGGAGAGTTGAAGTTGTACACCAGTCAGGCACTTAACGCGTTGAAGAGCGAAATTGCTAACGTAATGTCAGCCAACATCGTAAAGGAGGCTGTTGCCGGTCTGACCGCCGACAAGGATTTCCTGGGGCAGTTTGCTGTAATGCTGGCAAGCAAGTGGAGCGACAACGAGCCTATCGTTATCAGCACCGCTGATGCTGACAACCTGAAGGCTTACTTTGCAGCCAAGGCAAAGGACATGCTCGACAAGGGCGTTACCATCGAGCAGGTTAACGGCAAGAGTGCACTCTTCTCTATTGCTCCCGCAGACGGAAGCTACCGCGTAAACTTCGGCCAAGAGGAGTTCGAGACCTACTTCAAGAATTTCCTGCGCCCACAGCTCATCGAAATGCTCTTCTAAATTAATCACAATTCACAACGCACGTCACGCGCACGTTATTAAATATGGTAAAAACCTTCATGCAAGGCCCGAACCTATGACGAATCTGAACCGCGAACTATGAATTGTGAATTATGAATTATAAATAAGTTATGGGAAATTACTATTGTTTGATGACAGGCTCTCCCCTCTTGAAGATGGGTGGCGAGAAACCTGCAATCAGCACCAAAAATATCCGCACTCAACTCGAAGACGAGATGTCGGACAAGGACCGCAAGGTCATCGACACCTTCTTCCTGAAGTTCGATGCCCTCAATGTGGCTCGAATGTTGCAGAATCCGGAGGCTGAGCTTGACGAGCGCGGGCTCTTCGGTCGTGAGGTGTTGGAGGAAGTACTGCAAGGCGAGGCGGCTCCCGGCTTCCTTACCGGCGATGTTCCCCAGTTCCTCAAGGACTTTGTAGCCGCCTATCCCGAGGCAAGCAAGCAACCCGGTTTCTTTGCTGAGGATGCAGCCATGCTGGCCTATTACGACTATGCACGCAAGGTGAAAAACGAGCAGGTGGCCGAGTGGTTTGAACTGAGCTACAACATGCAGTGCATCATGACAGCCCTCATTGCTCGCCAACACGGATGGAACGTGGCAGATTATGTAAAAGGCGAAGGTGAGGTTTGCGACCTGCTTCGCACCAGCAACGCTCCCGACTTCGGTCTTGGCGTCAAGGTCGACTATATTGCCCAGTTGGTGCAGATTGCCGGTCTGACCGACCCCGTGGAAAAGGAGAGACAGCTGGATGCCTTCAAGTGGACATGGCTCGACGAGCAGACCTTCTTTGACGGATTCAATCTCTTTGCCGTTTTCGCCTATCTGTCTCGCCTTGAAATGCTTGAGCGCTGGTCGCTCCTCGATCCCGAGCAAGGCAAGGCCAAGTTCGAGGAGATTGTGGAGAACCTGCGAAGCGAAGCGAAGGTACCCGATGAGTTCAAGGCTACCAATCCCTACAACAAGTCGGCTAACGAATAATAAGATGCCAGCAACAAGGCATCTGCAGAGTTAGAAATCACTGAGAAATTAACAAAATCTAAATACAAAATGACAAAAGGAACTGTTAGTGGCGTTATTGCCAA
>JAZUKS010000104.1:0-28735 GCA_045643405.1 Bacteroidaceae bacterium
GTTTCTGAAGTCTTATCTTCAGGTTCCTTGTCTTCTGTCTTCTTGATTTCTGAATTCTTATCTTCAGGCTCTTGGTCTTCTGTCTTCTTGATTTCTGAATTCTTATCTTCAGGCTTCTTGACTCCTGTTATCCTCCTTTCACAGCGCAGTTTCCTCCCCATTATGGGGGAGGTGTCGCTTGCGACGGAGAGGGTCTTTAGTTCATGAATTCTACCTTGCCGGTTTCGAGGTCGAATACAGCACCTACAATCTTGATCTTGCCCTCTTCTTCCAGTTCGGTAAGGATAGAACTGCCAGCCTTGACAGACTCAATCATATTCTTGACGTTGGCATAAACAACTGCATTCTCCAGTTCTGCGCCTTCTGCCTTGCCTTCTGCTTTGCAAGAGGCAATAGCGGGCTCAATCTTAGAGAGCATTTGTGTCATGTTGCCAGCCTGAACACCTTCGCATGCTGAGTGTACGGCACCACAGTTCTTGTGTCCCATAACTACAACTACCTTTGAACCAGAATGCTCGCAGGCATACTCCATACTGCCCAGGATGTCGGGACTAACCACATTGCCGGCTACGCGGGTAACGAAGATGTCGCCAACGCCCTTGTCGAAGATAATCTCAACGGGTACGCGAGCGTCAATGCATGAGAGTACGATGGCCAAAGGATGCTGGCCGTCGTGTGCAGACTCCTTGAGCTGAGCTACGGCATCGCGCTTGTGCTCCTTGTGCTGAACGAAGGCTGCATTGCCTTCCTTGAGGAGACCGATGACAGAATCGGGTGAAAGGGGTTCTACGTCCTGTGCGTGCAGTACGTGAGTTTCTACGTTGGCAGAGTCGTTGGCTGCCTCATTGTTGTTGGTGTTGACGTTGCTCTTGGTGCAAGATGCCATCAAGGCAACGCTTGCCATTGCAATAAAAATCTTTTTCATTTATTCGTTTATTTGTTTAAGCATAAAAAACAGGCTGCTCGTTACAAGCAGCCTGTCGTATTTGTCCAGCTTTACAGCTGAATGGATTCTTTTTAGAATACGCCCTGAGCCATCATAGCCTTAGCAACCTTCATGAAGCCTGCAACGTTAGCACCCTTCACGTAGTTTACATAGCCGTCAGCCTCTGTACCGTACTTCACGCAGTTGTCGTGAATGTTCTCCATGATCCAGAGCAACTTAGCGTCAACCTCCTCAGAAGTCCAAGAAAGACGCTGTGAGTTCTGAGCCATCTCGAGACCTGATACTGATACACCACCAGCGTTAGAAGCCTTACCGGGGCAGTAAAGGATCTTAGCATCCTGGAATACCTTGATAGCATCGGGAGTGGTAGGCATGTTAGCACCCTCAGCAACAGCGATACAGCCGTTAGCAACGAGAGCCTTAGCCTGCTCCTCGTTCAACTCGTTCTGAGTAGCACAGGGAAGAGCGATATCAGCCTTCTCATTCCAGGGCTTAGCACCCTCTACATACTTAGCGTTGGGATACTCGTTAACATACTCCTTGATACGGCCACGCTGGTTCTGCTTCAAGTCGAAGATGTAGTCGAGCTTAGCGCGATCGATACCTTCGGGATCGTAGATGTAACCGTCAGAGTCTGACATAGTCATTACGGTACCACCGAGCTGGAGAACCTTCTCAGCAGCGTACTGAGCAACGTTACCTGAACCAGAGATCAGAACCTTCTTGCCAGCAACCTCGAGACCCTTGGTCTTCAACATAGCGCGGAGGAAGTATACAGTACCATAACCGGTAGCCTCAGGACGGATCAATGAACCACCAAACTCAAGACCCTTACCAGTCAATACACCCTGGAACTGACGGCAGTACTTCTTGTAAGCACCGAACATGTAACCTACCTCACGGCCACCTACACCCATATCACCAGCGGGAACGTCGCAGTCGGGACCAATGTGACGATAGAGCTCAAGCATGAAAGCCTGGCAGAAACGCATAACCTCAGCGCTTGACTTACCACGGGGGCTGAAGTCAGAACCACCCTTAGCACCACCCATTGCGAGAGTTGTCAATGAGTTCTTGAAGGTCTGCTCGAAAGCAAGGAACTTCAAAATACCAAGGTTTACGCTGCGGTGGAAACGGATACCGCCCTTGTAGGGACCAATAGCGTTGTTGTGCTGGATACGGTAACCCATGTTGGTCTGGATGTTGCCGTTGTCGTCCATCCAAGTTACACGGAACCGATATACGCGATCGGGAATGCAAAGACGCTCGATCAAATTAACCTTATCGAACTCGGGGTGCTTGTTGTACTCCTCTTCGATAGTACCCAAAACCTCTTCTACTGCCTGATGATACTCGGGCTCATTGGGGAAGCGTCTTTTCAAGTCTTCCAATACCTTTTTTGCGTCCATAGTCGGATTCTTTTGTTGGTTTAAAAATAATTGTTATATAATTTTTGCTTTTCTTCTTTATTTTCCGAATGCAAAGGTAGCGAAAATCAAGAAAACACCAAAAAAATAATAGAAAAAAGTTCGCAAAACCCATAAAAAAATATGAATTTGCTACTTTTTGCCTATTCGTAACAACAATTTTATCCTTTTATGGCAAAAAAACAAGAATAAAGTTACAAAGTGACAGCGTATGTGGCGAAGAAGCTGCCAGGCTTGCTGAAATAGATGTTTTTGGCCGCACAAATTGACAATGGCGCTGTTTTCTGGTGCAAAGACGTGTTTTTATTTTTCCGTGCATTATTATATAATATAAGGTGTAAGGTGCAATAGCGTGATAGTTGTTCCTTGTATGGCGTATTTGGGCCGACTTGGTGTTTTTTTGTTTGCAGATACAACTTTTTGCTATACAAAATGTCAAATTGACGAAAAAGCACAATTTTAATACCCTTTTTTCGCTGTTTTTTGGCATAAATCATCTTTTCTACAAGTTTTTGTATCAAAATTCAATGTCTTTATCGCGTCTTTTTTTGTATCTTTGTGGCCGATATCATGAATTTTTGAAAAAACATCAAATGAAACAAAAATCGGAAATGAAAATGAAAAAACTTTTTGTGGGAATGCTCTTGGCACTTGGTTGTGTATCGGCCAATGCTCAGGAGAAGTATTTCTCCCCTGCCGGGGCGGAAGCTGTTTCGCCCGATGGCGAAGGATTCATCAGAAGATGGACTGTATTGGAGCCCATCAGTAAAACTAATCGTTCGAACACCGTGTTCGTAGATTCATATCTGCGTGAGGTGTTCGCAAAGGAGTATTTCAAGAATCAGATGACCATTCTGCCCAAGGATGGACAGAAGGTGAAGGTTACCTTTGAGAAGCAGGTTGAGCAGCCTCGTCCAGCAGGTCAGCCCGGCCAGCCCATGGATTTCCGTCGTATGTCTATGGAACCCCCAAAATTCGAGAAAGCAACCGAGACATTGAAGTGGCATAAGTTGGATAGCAAGAATTATAACTTTAAGCTGATGCGTTTCGGTGAGCACGAGATCAAGCGTGTATATGGCGTCATCTACTGGGCTGTTACCGTTATCAATTGCGAGGAGGACATGAACAACGTCCGCCTTTCGGTTGGTTCTAATTCAGCATCACAGTGGTGGGTGAACGGTGAGGACGTATTGTTGATGTCAAGCGACCGTCGTATGGTGGCTGATGACTGTATGTCACACCGTATTAACCTTAAGAAGGGCGATAACATCATCCGTGGTGCCATCATCAATGGTCCCGGTATGAGCGATTTCTGCGTGAAGATTGTCGACGAGAATGGTAAGGCAATCAAGAGTGGTTACACAATCAAATAAAATACGACAATGAAAAAGTTTCTTTTATTATCAATAGCTGCTTGCGGCTCTCTTTTGAATGCTAACGCCCAGACGGGCAATCCTTATATTCACGACCCTTCGACATTGGCAGAATGCGATGGCAAGTACTATACCTTTGGTACTGGTGGTGGCGGTTTGATTTCTGCTGATGGCGGTTGGACCTGGGACAGTGGTGCAGAGCGCCCCGGTGGTGGTGCTGCTCCCGATGTAATGAAGATTGGTGACCGTTACCTCATTGCCTATGGTGCTACTGGTGGCGGTTTGGGTGGTTCGCACAGCGGTCGTATGTTGACCATGTGGAACAAGACTCTCGACCCCAAGTCTCCCGATTTCAAGTTCAGCGATCCTATCGAGGTGGCTGGTAGCGTGGATGGCGATGACTTCGACTGTATTGACCCCTGCCTCTTCCTTGACCCCACAACTGGTCGTCTGTGGTTGACTTGTGGTACTTACTTCGGTCACATCCGTCTGTTCGAGCTTGATCCCAAGACTGGTGCCCGCAAGGAGGGCAACAAGGAACTCGACGTTGCTATCGACTGCGAGGCTTCTGCTCTTTTCTACAAGGATGGTTACTACTACCTGCTCGGTACACATGGTACCTGCTGTGATGGTGTAAACTCTACCTATAATATTGTAGTAGGTCGCTCAAAGACTGTTACCGGCCCCTATCTTGACAATGTTGGCCGTCCCATGTTGCAGGGTGGCGGTAAGATGGTTGTCAAGGGTGGTTTGCGCCAGGTGGGTGCTGGTCACTTTGGACGTACCGTTGTTGAGGAAGGTTTCGAGAAGATGTCTTTCCACTGGGAGGCTGATTTCGAGCGTTCGGGTATGAGTACTTTGGCTATCCGTCCCATTGTTTGGAAGAATGGTTGGCCTGAGGCTGGTCAGAACGTTAGCGACGGCGTTTATGACATCGAGTCACAGCGTCATGGCTATTCTTTGGAGTTGGCAGTTGACTTTGAGCGTCTGAACGTAGCACGCCGTGGTGGTTTTGGCCGTCGTGATCCCAACATGAAGATTGAGCCCATCGCAAATCAGGCATTGGCTGATGTTCAGGGCAAGTGGGCTACCGGTGAGATTGCCGTACGTAATGGCGATTTCATGGCTCGTCCTCACCAGCAGTGGCAGATTAGCGCTGTAGAGGGTGTTGGTGGTTTCTTGGGTCAGCCTTACTTCAAGATTACCATCGCTGGTACAAACCGCTGTCTGGCTGCTACCGCAGAAAAGGAGGTTACTACCGTTGCTGAGTACACGGGTGCTCCTGAGCAGTTGTGGCAGATTGACCAGCTTACCGATGGTACCTATCGCATCTGCCCCAAGGCTATCCCCGGTACTACCGAGAAACTCTGCTTGATTTCTATTGCCGACAGTACTCCTACTTTGGGCAAGTTTGATTTCAACAGCGATAACAGCAAGTGGATGCTTAGAGGCATCAAGTAATATGTGCTTTAAAGTTCTTGCATAGAACTTGCAGTTTATAAAGATTTAGGGTTTAGAGTGTTGATTGTTCAATAACTGTAAACCCTAAATTTGTTTTACAACGCATGGTTTGCAGAGTGGGTCGTGTGAAAAGGGTTTATGTGTAGAGATAATTAACAAGTGGAAAAGAGTTCTGTAATTGCGATATTTTACATTTCTCTATGAAAAACTTCATTTTTTTTCAAAACGGAAATAAACCTTTTTTACATTATTCGGTCAAATAATCATAACAGAGATAGTTTATCTTTAAATAATACAAATAATAGATATAATCATGAAAAAGTTTTTTGTAGGTGCACTTCTCTTTTCTGCCCTCAATGCCAATGCTCAGTTTGGTTTTGGCGGTCAGCAGATTAAGACAGAAGATATGCATTGTTCGGAGAAAATTGCTGACGTCAACTATGCTGGTGATGACAAGGCTTATCACACAATGGACATCTATCTGCCTGAAACAAAGGCAGACAAGTATCCTGTAGTAGTACACATTTATGGTAGCGCCTGGATGAGCAATAGTAGCAAGGGTGCTGCCGACCTCGGTACCATTGTAACTGCTCTTCTCAAGGCAGGTTATGCTGTTGTATGTCCTAACCACCGTTCTATCCAGGATGCCCAGTGGCCTGCACAGAGCCACGATATCAAGGCTGTTATCCGTTGGATTCGTGGTAACGCAGAGAAGTATCACTTTGATCCTCAGTGGATTGCTACCAGTGGTTTCTCAAGTGGTGGTCATCTGTCTTCTTTCATGGGTGCTACTTCTGGCACCAAGGAGGGTAAGATCGGCAAGGAAGTTGTTGATATCGAAGGTAAACTCGGCAATTATACAGACCAGAGCAGCAAGGTGTACGCCTCTGTTGACTGGAGCGGTCCTATCGACCTCTTGAATATGGATTGTGGCGAGGCCATGAATATGGGTGAGTTCCCACCAGAACGTAATCTGCTGGGTGGTGTAGCCAAGGATGCTAATCCTGATAAATACAGAACGCTCAGCCCTATCTCATTCCTCGACAAGAACGACCCCGCTATCATTGTTTTCCATGGTACCAAGGATAACGTCGTACCTTTCTGCCAGGGAGAGGAGTTTGCTAACGAGATCAAGGCTGCCGGTATTACAACCGAGTTCTATCCCGTTGACGGCGGAGGTCATGGTTTCAATATGTACACAGATGAGAACCTGACCCGCATGGTCAACTTCCTCAACAAGGCACGTGGTGCCAAGACCATGCCTGTTGTAGACAAGGCTATGCTCGAGGCAGCTGCCAAGGCTCCCTCTGCATCTACCAATATCCCTGCTTCTGAATTCCCCAAGGTAACTGCCGACAGTCGTGGTATCTTTAAGGTGAAGGCACCCGGTGCACAGAATGTTGTGGTTGACATCTGCAACAAGAAGTATAACATGGTTGACGACGGCCAGGGCAATTGGATGGCAATGACCGATCCTCTTGTGGTAGGCCCCCACTACTATTTCATTGAGGTTGATGGTGCTCGTGTCAGCGATCCCAGCAGTGAGTCGGTTTATGGTTGTGGTCTTTTCGCCAGTCAGATTGAGATTCCCGAGTCTGCAGAGGAAGCTGCTTACTATACCTTCAACAAGGACGTTTTGCATGGTCAGGTTCGTATGTGCCAGTACTGGAGCAGTGTAGAGAACCGTGTTCGTCAGTGCTATGTATATACTCCTGCAGAGTATGAGAAGAATCCCAAGAAGCGCTATCCCGTTCTTTACCTCCAGCATGGTATGGCTGAGAACCAGACCGGTTGGCACCGTCAGGGCAAGATGGCCGACATCCTCGACAACAATATCGCTCAGGGTAAGGCTGCTCCTATGATCGTGGTAATGGATAACGGTAATTGCGACTATGGTTTCGGTTCTAAGCCCGGTGAGTCGATGGCAGACTTCGGTACCTCTTTCACCAAGGTACTTACCGATGACATCATCCCCTTCATCGATCAGACTTTCCGTACCAAGGCAAACCGCGAGGGTCGTGCAATGGCTGGTCTTTCATGGGGTGGCAAGCAGTCTTTCGACATTGCTCTCACCAACCTTGACAAGTTCTCTCATCTGGGAGCTTTCAGCGGTGCCATCTTCTCATTGGCAAATGGTGATATCACCAAGCCTTACGATGGTGTGTTCGGCAATGCCGCTAATGTCAACAAGCAGTTGAAGACCATCTTCATCGGTACCGGTACCGAGGAGAACCTGGGTAGCAAGGCTGTTCATGAGAAGCTGGATGCTGCTGGTGTTAAGAACGTATACTATGAGTCACAGGGTACTGCTCATGAGTGGCTTACATGGCGTCGTTGCCTCAACCAGTTCGTTCCCCTTATCTTCAAGTAAGAAGACATCTGTTTCCGCAAGTGCCAACTTGCGTTGATAGAAACGTGTACAGGACTGGATGCGAAAAGCATCCGGTCCTTTTTTTGTGCTTATTATCTGTAATTTTGAGTCCTTTTTTTTGTTTTATGCTATTTTTTCGTAACTTTGCGCAGTTAATGTTTTCCCTTTCAAGTCATTTATCGCTATGATTGACAATACCACATCTGACAACAATAGGCCTTCTGGAAAGTATGAGTTCTTGATAGAGCGCAGAGCGTTTGACGATACATCCTCTTTGGCAAGCGTTCTTAAAGCGATGTTTGCCACATGGCTCATCACTGGTATCATTATCTCTTCAATCATACTTAGTTCTGGTGGTTGGGATGCTTTCCTGAACTTCGGCAAGTATTATCTCTTGTCTCTTTTGGGCATTTGGCTGCTTAGTACGCTATGCTTCTATCTTCTTGGCTTGCTAAAAGGTAAACGCCGTTTTTCTTTGGTGTTGACGGATATGTCGGTTGTGCAAAATGAACTCGGTCCTGCCAATCGCAAGAGTGACCTTCCTGGTTGTCTTATGGCATTGGGTGGATTGCTGGCTTTGTTTTCTGGTAGAAGAAGTCCTGGTTTGCATGGACTGAGGGCAAATTCCAGGATTTCACGCACTGTCATGATGAAAGATGTGCGAAAGGTGGAAACGCGACGTGGCAATATATTACGTCTTCGTTTGCGCTCGGGTTATTCTGACATCTACCTGAACAATGGTAATATAGATTTCATACGAGAGTTCATTTCATCGCATATTAAGCCTGCTCAGTCAGGAAGAAGAAAAAAGACTGCTTGCCAAAGTTGACAAGCAGTCTTTTTCTTTCGTGTATTGTTCTTGTTAGAATACTAACAGTGTACTTCGAGAATGAAGCGAGTGCCCTTGGCAAAGGCATCGTCGAGTGAGAGCGATGCGCCCATCTTGTATGCCATGAGTGAGCAGATGGGGAAGGCAAGACCTGTTGTCTGAGTGAGGTCGTACACCTGTGCAAAGGCTGTGAAGAGTGTTTGCTTCTGCTCATCGGTGAGGCGCATGCCAGTAGCGGTAATGGTAAACTGTCCCATGTGGGGATTGCGCTTCTTGAATGAGAGCGTGATGTTCTCAATGCCTGAATAGGTATCGCACTCCTTGACTACGCCACACAGCACTTGTCGAACTGTTTCGGGTGCTACGGTGAAGTTAATTGACGGTGCATCTGAACCCACTGCGGCACGGCATGAACCGCACATGGCAACTGCTTCTTCGCATAATTTGCTTACGTTGACACTCTCTGTCTCGGGCTTTTCTGCCTTGGTGTCATCCAGGTCGACGTAGGTCTGTACATCAGAGAGCATCTTGTTCAGGGCGCTGATGTGCTGTGTTGTATTACCACCTTTCTCAATCTCTTGCAGTGATGGAGAAATCTGTCCGGCGATGTTACGGATAAGTATGGATTTCTGTTCGCTGTTCTCATTGCTTACCTTGAGGTCGTTGCGCAAGCGCTTTGAGGTGCGGATGTGGCGTAGGGTGACGAGAGCGAGGAAACAGATACCTGCTACTACTGCTGCCAGGATGATGGCAAGCATAATGATGGCACCCTTCTGGAAACCAATGGTACTGTCCTTGTCGGCAATCTCCTCTTGTGAGACTGCATATTGCTTCTTGAGGTCCTTCAGTTCCCTGCTTGCCTTGACTGCGGCAATAGAATCCTGCCATGCTGTGTAGAGGTTGTTGACGGCCTCCTTCATGGTGTTATTGTGTGACTTGGTTGCCTCGTCGATCATCGACTTAAAGCAAGCCTCAGTACCCTTGTCGTCCTTGCCTGCGGAACGGCGGTAGAACATCTGTTCGTAACATTCGCGTGCTATCTTGTTCTCGCCCTTTGAAGCGTAGTAACTTGCCTTTCCGTGCAACATGTCCTCGATGATCTTCTCGTTGCCTGAACGGAGTGCCAATTGCTCCATCTTCTGGCGCTGTTCAGCTGCCTCGCGGTTGTGATTGATGCGCGTGTACATCTTACAACGCTGCTTGGTGGTGAGGTAGAGAAGCTCGGGGTTGTTCATGGCTACTCCCGTCTCCAAGCTACGGAGTTTCTCGAAAGCAGCACCCCAGTTGTGTCCCTCGATTAAACGTTCAATCTGGTTGATTCCTGCCTCTACTTTTTCACGGTCATTTTGTGCATTTACCTGGAGTGAACAAAAACCCAGTAAGAGTATGCTGAAAAGTGTTTTTAATTTCATGATTTTCGGTTTTTACAATTTGTTATGCAAATTTAACAATAAAGATGATAAATTGCAAAACTTTTCGGGCAAATAAATATAATTATGCCAAAAAAAGTGAGATGGACATAGTCAAATGACCATGTCCATCTCTATCTTTATTAGATTTCTTCGTTATTTTGGGTTCTCTTGCTGGTCGTCGCTGAAACTGCCTGATGAACCACCAGTCTCGGGACTTCCCTGCTCTGAGTCGTTGAAAGTACCTCCGCCCGGAGCGCCTTGCTCTGAGTCGGAGAAACCTCCGCCTGTATCCTCATTGTTCATATCAACGGATTTCTCTTTGCCAAGGAGAACCAATGCCAGGGTATCCAAGTCTTTCTTGTCGAACTTGTTGTCCTTGTTGACGTCGAGTGCTGTATTTCCATTCAGCGCAACTTGTGGCTTATCCTTGAATGCAACCAATATTCTTGCCATCTCGGCTAGATCGGCAGCGGTAAGTTTTCCGTCGTTGTTGGCATCGCCTCTCCATCGGGGAGTTCCTGCCGTTATGGTGAGTGGAGCCGTAAATAAGGCTACGGCTGCCACCTTTAACCAGTTATTGACTTTAATCATAACTTGATTACCTTTTTGCCTTCTACTACGTAAACACCCTTGCGAGCATCTGACTCGTTGATGCGACGGCCGTTCATGTCATAACAGCCTGTAGCAGTTGCATTCATCTGGGTTGACTCCTCAACGGTGAAGATACCGGTGGTCTCGTCATATGTGCCGAAGTTGATGTTCAAAGCCTTTACATTGCTAGCGTCGTCCTGCTCCTCTTCGTTGTAGAAGTATGCGCGGAAGGGGTGAGTGCCAGGAGTAGCGGTCTTCTCGAAGGTGCTACCGTTGTCATCCAACTCGTAACCGATGATGTTGTCAGCAGTTGAGTTGTAGGTACCCTTGAAGAGGATTGAGTTCTTGCGGATGGGATCAGTATCCTTGCTTGTAACAGTTACGTTGCTTGCAGCGAAGGTAATGGTCTGACCCTCCAAGTTACCGTTACCCATTGACACACCGGGGAATGCGATGAGGTAAGGAGTGTTAGCCTCGAAGATACCATCGAGAGTAGAGGTGAAGAATGCTGCGTCGCTGCTTGAACCTACATACTTGCGCAACCAGAAGTTACCGTTACCACCCAATACGATGGGAGCAATGTAACCGCGGATGTCAGCCTTGATGGTGTTGGGTGAGAAAGGCAAGCAGATGGTCTCCCAACCGGTCTTACCATTAGCCCATACTGAAGGATTGTGAGTGTAGGTAACCTCCTTGACGCTCAACTGAGGAGCCTGGAATGAGTGATTGTCGGTCAGCAACAAGTTCTCGCATGACAACTCTTTCTCGTTTGCTGAGACGGATACGAAGTTGCTGCTAAGTGCAAACTCGCTGTTCTCCTTAACATATACTACGCAGTTGGGATTAACCTTGCCGATGATACTCTTGATATCGTCCTCGTTGCTAAGTTCGCAAGCGAAGGTGATAGCAGTCAGGTCGTTGGAGTCAACGCTTGCAAGTGCGTTCTCCATCTCACTCAAAGTGGGAATGGTGTAGAAGTTGATACCAGCGCTGGGGTAGATATATGATGCACCAAACTCGTTCAGTGCCTGGAAGTCCTCGTATGCATTGATAGGCACAACCACGTTGATGCCATCGCAGTTTGCAAATGCATTAGCCTCGATAGCGGGGCAAGCGCAATGGAATTCAATATTGCTGAGAGGGCAGTTGCTGAAGGTGTTCTCCTCAATGCTGTTTACGTTGGTGGGGATGGTTACGAATGCAAGAGCCTCGCAGTTCTGGAATGCAGAAGCCTTGATGCCGCTAACATAGTCGGGGATGTTAACTGAGGTTGCGAAACTGCGGCAATATACAGCATCCTCGCCCTTTACCAACAAACCGTCAGCCTGCTCAAAGTCGCAAACGGTCATTCCGTAGTTCTCCAAATTGAACTTGGTCTGGTTGTCGATGCTGTCTTTTGACATGTAGCAGTTATAGAATGCTTTGTTGCTGATGGTGGTCATTGTCTCGGGGATAACGATTGCTGAAAGTGAAGTACAACCGTTGAATGCATTGTCGCCAATAGTTGCCATGTTCTCAGACATGGTAACTGACTTGAGTGAAGTACAATCCTTGAAAGTCTCTTTTCTGATAGAGGTCAAGGTGTTGGGGATGGTAACGTTGGTAGCGTACTTTCTGCAGAATACTGCTTCGTTACCCTTGTAGAGCAAACCGTCTCTCTCGCTGCTTCTGTCGCAGATGGTCAAACCGCTCTGCTCCAAGTCGCTTGAGCTGTAGTTGGTAATCTTGTTCTCGCGGATATAGCAGAAACCGAATGCATTAGCCTTGATAGACTTGACACTGCTTGCAATTCTCAAAGAGTTGAGAGCAGAGCACTCGTAGAAAGCCATGTTGTTGATGGTGGTTACACCTTCGGGGATTTTAACTGCGGTAAGCGAAGTACAATAAGCGAAAGTGTTGCTGGGGATGGTGGTTACACTTGCAGACCAAACAATATCCTTAAGTGAAGAACACATGTAGAATACGCTCTCACCCATCTTGTAAACGCTTGAGGGGATTTCTACACTCTCGAGTGAAGAGCAGTTCATGAAAGCGTTTGCTCCGATGCTCCAAATCTTGCTGGGAGTATCAGTAGTATTGATGAAATTGACAGTCTTGAGGGCTGTGCAGTTCGTGAATGCGTTAGCGCTGATAGTGGTAACGCCATTTTTGATAATGACATTCTTGATTTCATTAGCGTGAGAATGCCAGGGAGTGTCATTCTCTGAATCATAGTCGGTCATTGCTCCCGTTCCATCGAGAGTGAGGGTGCCTTCTTCGTTGAGGGCGTAGGTCATTGCTGTACCACATCTACCTGAAATAACATTCTCAGCCATCATAGCTGAGTTTACTGACAACATCAACGTCAGTGCCAAACTAATACCTTTTTTCATATTGAATTCCTAAGTTTTTGCCTTAACGGCTGCAAAATTACAAAAAAATGATGGATTGTAGTGCATACTCGAGTGTTTTTTTAGCAAAATGTGAGTAATTTAACATATATTTGGCATAATTTGCCGTTTTTATGCGTCTAAATGTCACTATTTGGCATAAAATGAGTTTTTTTAAGTGCTTTCTTTCTGTAAAGATATTTTTGTCGTTTG
The DNA here is from genome assembly GCA_045643405.1 of Bacteroidaceae bacterium. Taxonomy (GTDB): domain Bacteria; phylum Bacteroidota; class Bacteroidia; order Bacteroidales; family Bacteroidaceae; genus Physcousia. The sequence continues at coordinate 12,993 of JAZUKS010000104.1, forward strand.
CGCTATTCTGGGTGTTGTGCTTGTCGTTCGATAGAGGATACACCTTATTTAATATTATAAAGACGATCGATAATTCTTAGTTCATAATTCATAGTTCATAGTTCATAATTCATAATTCATAGCTCATGGTTCACAGTTCACAGTTCATGATTCACAGTTCATAGTTCATAGTTTCTTTCGCGAGATCTCTAACCACTAACCTTTAACCTCTAACCTCTAGCCTCTAACCACTAGCCTCTAACCACTAACCTTTAACCTCTAACCTTTAACCTCTAGCCTCTAACCACTAACCTCTAACCTCTAACCTCTAGCCTCTAACCTCTAGCCTCTAACCACTAACCACTAACCTCTAACCTCTAACCACTAACCTTTAATAGTCCGTAGTTCACTTTCCATAGCTCAATAGTTCATGATTTGCATTCCATAGTTCGTGGACTTGTGTTATCTGGTTCAGTTGTGCTTCTCTTGCGTTTCCCTTATGTTCTCCTTAGTATTACACGAGGATCCTCCGTATAACCGTGGAGAAACTAGGGAATACTCGTGCAAAACAAAGGGGATGGTGACGAAAAAAGGATGCGCATTTGCACATCCTCTGTCTTGGTTGCGGAGGCACGACTCGAACGTGCGACCTCCAGGTTATGAGCCTGGCGAGCTGCCAACTGCTCCACTCCGCGATCTATTCAAACGGCTTGTTCCCGTTTGCGAGTGCAAAGGTACGAACTTTTTGTAAAACAACCAAATTTTTTGCAAAAAATATGTTGAAAAACACGATTTTTCACTCAATATGGCACATTTTGCCTCTTAATGTGCAATTTTTATGCCTCATTTTTTGCACATTTCAGGGTTTTTGTGTAATTTTGCATTTGTTATGGCATTATCTAAGACAAGAACAAAGTTGGTTGACGTGGCTCGGCAGTTGTTCGCGAAGAAAGGACTTGACGATACCACGATGAATGACATTGCTGTCGCCTCTGAAAAGGGACGTCGCACTCTTTATACTTATTTCAAGAATAAAGAGGAAATCTACTTTGCCGTTATCGAGGCAGAGATGGAGCGACTGACCGAGACGATTAAGGAGGTTGCGTCGGTAGAGACCGACCCTATTGACAGAATAGTTGAGATCATCTATACCCATCTGCGCCTTATCAAGGAGGCCGTTCTTCGTAATGGTAATCTGCGTGCAGAGTTCTTCCGTAACATCTGGATGGTAGAGAAGGTTCGTCGCCATTTCGACCAGACGGAGGTGGAACTGCTTAGCAATACCCTGAATCAAGGTGTGTCGATGGGTGTGCTGACTGTAGACAACATACCCCTTGCGGTGGACATCATCCACTATTGCACCAAGGGTCTTGAGGTGCCCTACATCCATGGTCGTCTTGGCGAAGGCATGGGTGAAGATGTGAGTCGCCCCATGGTGAGGAAGATTGTGGAGCGAGCACTTGGCCGTTAAATCATTTTGCATTTTTTACATTATTAAATAAATAATATTATGGGATTATTAACAGGAAAGACCGCGCTGATTACTGGTGCGGCACGTGGTATCGGTAAGGCTATTGCCTTGAAGTTTGCTTCTGAAGGTGCTAACATCGCTTTCACCGACTTGGTTCTCAACGACGACATGGCTGCTGGCCTCGAGGCTACTCGCAAGGAGATTGAGGCAGTTGGTGTAACATGCCGTGCTTATGCAGGTAATGCTGCTGACTTCGCTCAGACCGAGGAGACCGTTAAGAAGATCAAGGAAGACTTCGGCACTATTGATATCTTGGTTAACAATGCAGGTATCACCAAGGATGGTTTGATGCTCCGTATGACCGAGGCTCAGTGGGATGCTGTTATCAACGTAAACCTCAAGAGTACCTTCAACTTCACTCATGCTTGTGTACCCGTGATGATGCGTCAGAAGGGTGGTTCTATCATCAACATGGCAAGTGTTGTTGGTGTTCACGGTAATGCAGGTCAGGCTAACTACGCTGCTTCAAAGGCTGGTATGATTGCTTTGGCAAAGAGCATTGCTCAGGAGATGGGTCCCAAGGGTATCCGTGCCAACGCTATTGCTCCCGGTTTCATCGAGACCGCAATGACCGCTGCTCTTCCCGAGGAGGTTCGTGCTGACTGGGCTAAGAAGATTCCTTTGCGTCGTGGTGGTCAGGTTGAGGATATCGCTAACACTGCCCTCTATTTGGCAAGCGACCTGAGCAGCTATGTAAGTGGCCAGGTTATCCAGGTTGATGGTGGTATGAACATGTAATTTGCAAAGACTTGATATACAATAATTGACAATTATAAGTTGCAATTAGAACTTTGTGAAAGTACTTTACGAAGATAATCATGTGATTATCGTTTCCAAGAGTGCGGGGGAAATCGTGCAGGGCGACAAGACCGGCGATACCCCGCTCTCGGAGACGGTAAAACAATACATTGCCGAGCAATATCATAAACCCGGTAATGTGTTTTTAGGGGTGGTGCATCGTTTGGATCGCCCCGTTAGTGGTGTGGTGTTATTCGCCCGCACCAGCAAGGCTTTAAGCAGATTGAGCGAGATGTTTCGTACGCGCGCGGTACGCAAGACGTACTGGGCCATTGTGACTGCACCTCCTCAGCAACCCGAAGGAACCTTGACCCATTGGCTGACACGTGACGAGAAGTCGAACAAGGCCCGTGCCTACGACCGTGAGGTTCCCAACAGCAAGAAAGCTGTGCTCGATTACAAACTCATAGCCAAGTCCGAACGCTACTGGCTGCTGGAGGTGGAACTGCACACGGGACGTCATCACCAGATACGTTGCCAGTTGAGCAAGATGGGATGCCCCATCAAGGGTGACCTCAAGTATGGCAGTGCCCGAAGCAATCCTGATGGCAGTATCTGCTTGCATGCACGTCGTTTGCAGTTCGAACATCCTGTCTCGAAGTTGCCCATCGACATTGTGGCGAGAGTGCCAGAAGACAGGTTGTGGACTTCATTCGAGCAAAACTGAAGCACTTGAAACTATAAAAGGCAAGAAAACCTTGGAAGAAGACGAGAAGATAGAACACCCCATTTCACAAGAGCAGTCAACAGAATCGGATGCTGTGGTGGAGGAAAAAACACCTGCTGAACCCGAAGGGGAGAAGGAGGTGAAGAAGAAGCGTGGCTCTACGTCACGTTTTTTGCGTTGGGTGGTTTGGATTCTTCTCAGTCCCATCATCCTGTTCCTGGTTCTTACCATCCTGCTTTACATCCCCTTCGTGCAAGACTGGGCAACAGGTTATGCCTGTGAAAAACTGAGCAAGGAAACCGGTTTGGACGTCAACGTGGAACGCCTGAGAGTGAAGTTCCCTCTTGACGTTGACTTGCAGGGACTTTGTATAACAGACCCTCATGCTAACGATACCGTACTGGCAGTGAAGAGTTGTGTGCTCGACCTTGACCTATGCGGTTTGTTTGGCTTGAAAGTAGGCGTGGATGCCTTCACGCTTAGCAATGTCGTGCTGGATACACACGACTTGGTTGCCACGATGAAGATGCGTGGCCACATGAACGATTTCTATCTCGATGCCCACGACCTGGAACTCAAAGAGAGCAAAGTCAATATCACAAGTACCCGACTTGATGGATGTGACCTTGACATTGCCCTGCGCGACACAACGGTCATTGATACGACTACCAGCGAACCTTTGAAGTGGAAGATTGATTTCGGAAATCTAGAGATTCGCAACAGTAAGATTGCCTTCCATACGGTAAGAGATACAATGGTTCTTCGTGCCGGATTGAAGAGCCTCGAACTCAATAGCGGTAATTTTGACCTTGGACACAACAAACTGAAAGTAAAAGACTTCGGTCTGGATGCCGATTCCGTTCGCTATGACATGAACTATGAGCACCATGTCAAGGGTATGGATTTCAATCATTTGGCACTTTACAAGGTTGTAGCATCCGTTCCATCGCTTGACTACGACCTTGATGCCAATCACTTACAGACAACGCTCTCTTCGTTTTGCTTCAAGGAGAAGAGTGGTTTTGAATTGCAACAATTATCGGCAGGCGTTGAGCTCGATGCCGACGGCATCAAGATTGACGATGCCATACTGAAAACTCCCACCAGCGAATTCAAGGCATGGGCCGATGTCAATTGGACGGCTCTTGTGCCTCGTTCTACTGCCAAAGGCAATACCTCTGGTGGCAAGAATACAGCCTCGTCCAGCAAATCTAACAACCAATCATCCAGCAACTCGAAATCCACCAGCACGCATGACTCTGCCAGTACCCCCGGCAGGATGGACGTTCGCCTCTCTGCCAACTTCAGCAAGGAGGATGTTCTCTGCATTGTTGGTGAGGACCTGCCACCAAGCATCAAGGACCAATATCCAGACAAACTGCTCACCGCAGAGGTGGAGGTTAGTGGCAACGTGGATAAGGTTGACGTAAAGGCATTCCGTTTCATGATGCCGGGCATGATTGATGCAACCGTTCGTGGTGGTGCGCTCAACCTCATGGCCCAGGATGCATCGCTGGGCGCCGACCTCGATTGGGATGTACATACCGAGGACCTCTCGCTTGTGAAGCGCATTTTGGGCATCAAGGGTTTCAACCTTCCTGCCATGGATATCTTGGGTAACACCCATGTGGCAGGCGACCTTTACCAGGCAAACCTTCAGGTAAACCAAGGACTTGGTGTGCTGAAATTGAAGGGTGAATACGACAATTCAAAGAGCGTTTATACTGCCGGAATCGATATGAACCGTTTCGTGGTGAGTCGTTTTGTCCCCATGGATTCTGCTTGCATCGTATCTGCCAATGGTCATGTGAAGGGTAGTGGTTTCGATTTCCTTTCCGACCGTATGCAACTGAATGGTTTCTTTAAGGTTCCCAGTGCACGTTATGGTTCGGCAAATATCGGCAACGCAAATATCAGTGCCATCATCAAGAACGGAAACGGCGAGATTGAGTTTGCCAGTGCTGGTGACCTTGTGAATGCCGATGGTTGTGTAGAGTGGATCACCCGCCAGCATAAGGTTGACAGTGCCTCATTCGCCTTCGATGTCCGTGGCTTGGATCTCTATACGTTGGGCGTGACAAAGAAACCCTTGAAAGCGTCAATGACCATGCACGTCAATGGTAACTCTAACTTCCGCGACGAGCATTATGCAAAGGGCGATATCAGTGCCATCCAATTGGCTGTTAGGGACACTGTGTTCTATCCTCGCGACATCAGGATGGAGACGCTCCTCACCCCCGATACCACCTTTGCCTTCCTCTCGGCAGGCGACTTGCTGTTCCGTCTTAATGCCACCGATGGTTTGGCAAAACTGATGGATAAGGGCACCACCTATCTGGATAGTCTCAGTCATCAGGTTGAAACCAAGCAGTTCGACCGTAGTAAGCTGACTCCCTTATTGCCTACTGTCGACCTCTGTGTGCAGAGCGGACAGCGTAACCCGTTGAACAACATTATGTTGATGATGACTGGCTACTCGTATCGTGAACTTGACATTGACCTGCATACCGATCCCCATTCGGGTATCAGGAGCGAGGGATATCTTCATACTGCCAATACGGGAACCATTGTGCTCGATACCATTAACTTCAGCCTACAGCAAGATGCGACGGGTATGAATCTCGATGCCCGCGTCTGCAACGGCAGAAAGAACAAGGATGCCACTTTCGATGCTCATATGTTGGCCAACATCAATCCTGGTAAAGTGGGCTTTGGCCTGCTCTTCCTTGATGGCGACCGCAAGAAGGGTGTGGATATGGGTGCCGAACTCCAGTTCCACGAGGGCAATAAACGCTTGCACCTCACCCCTTTGCGTCCGATACTGGCCTATCGTAAGTTTACCATTAACGAGGATAATTACCTCGAACTGCTGAAGGATGGTCGCGTGGATGCCAATCTTGATTTGGTAGCTGATGACGGCACTGGTTTGAAGATATATAGCATTCCCAACGAGGATGCCGACCAGGACCTTACTGCTTCCATCAACCGCCTGAATCTTGGCGAACTGTGTTCCGTAATCCCTTATATGCCTAATATCACCGGATTCCTGAATGGTGATATCCACTATCAGGAGATGCAGAGTGTGACCAGTGTGATGGCCGACCTCAACGTACAGCAGATGACGTACGAGGGTTGCGAGATGGGTACTATTGGTGTCAATACGGCTTATATGCCTAACGAGGACGGTACACACTATGTCGACGGTTTCATGACACAGAATGACGAGCAGATACTGGGTTTCAACGGAATGTATGAAGACCTCGGTACTACCGACCGCCTGGATGCACAAGCCACCTTTGAACGCTTCCCCTTGTCGTTGGCCAATGGTTTCCTCGATGAGACCGTTAGTGTTACCGGTCATCTGTTGGGCAATGTACACGTCACCGGCAGTACCGAGAAACCCCGTGTGGATGGTAGTGTCATCACCTCGTCCATGCACATCCTGGCTCCTATGTACAGCGTGAATATGCGTATTGAGGACGATAGCATACAGGTGGCTGGCAGTCATCTTAACATTGACAAACTGAAAGCATACACCACAGGTCGCACGCCACTCACGCTCGATGGTGTGATCGACTTCTACGACCTCTCTCGCATCACCATCGATGTGAATGCTAAGGCCAAGAATTTTGAGCTCATCAATGCACAGAAGTCGCGTAAGGTAGCAGCTTATGGCAAGGTGTACGTTGACCTCGATGCCCGTGCTACGGGTACCACCAATAACCTCAACGTAACCGGTAAACTGGGTGTCTTGGGCAATACCAATGTCACCTACGTCTTGCTCGATTCACCCATTACCGTCGAGGACGAGATGGCCGACCTCGTGACGTTCTGCGACTTCAGCGACACCATCGAGGTGGAAGAACCCGAATTCATTCCGCCCAGCAACCTCAGGATGCGTTTTAATGTCAGCATTGACCAGGCAGCCATGGTCAACTGCCTGTTGAGCGAGGATGGTGTGAACTACGTCCGCTTGGAGGGTGGTGGCGACCTTGTCATGACCTACAATGAGACGAATGGCATGCAGATGACGGGTAAGTACACCATCCTGCAAGGTTCGATGACCTACACGCTGATGGTTATCTCTCTGAAAGACTGCACCATTAAGAATGGCAGTTATGTGGAGTTCACCGGCGACATCGGCAATCCGCATCTTCATATCAGCGCCTCCGAGCGTGTGAACAGCAGTATTACCGAGAATCAGACTCCTCGTACAGTTGCCTTCGATGTGGGTCTGACCATCAGCCAGACACTTAGCAATATGGGACTTGAGTTTACGCTCGACGCTCCCGAGGATATGAACGTACAGAATGAGATTGCGCAGATGACGGCCGAGCAACGGGGTAGGGTAGCCGTGACGCTGATGACCACGGGCATGTATCTCACAGAGAATGGCAGCAGTGGCGGTCTGAACACCACCAATGCCCTTAACGCCTTCCTGCAGAGTCAGATTGCTACCATTACGGGTAAGGCACTCAGTTCGGTTGATTTGAGTCTGGGCGTGAACAACAATACCACGGCATCAGGTTCCACCACTACCGACTACAGTTTCCGCTTCGCCAAGCGTTTCTGGGGCAACCGCATCAGTCTTATTGTGGGTGGTAAGGTCAGCTCGGGCAGTGAGGCCGTGAACAATGGCCAGAGCATCATCGACAACGTCAGCATCGAGTATCGTCTCGATAAGTCTGCCACCCGCTACGTCACCCTCTTCTACGATAGTAACAACGAGTCTATCCTTGAAGGCAAGATTACCGAGATGGGTGCCGGTTTGGTGCTTCGTCGCAAGACCGAGCGACTGGGTGAACTCTTCTTGTTCCGTAACCGTAAGAAAGAAGAAAAATGATACGTTTACAGCATTATACGAAACTCCTCATTTTGGCACTCATGGTGGTGCTTGCTTTGGGCGTTGAAAGCTGTTCCACCACAGCCAATCTGCCCGAGGATGAGATACTCTATACGGGCATCACAGACATCTCGTTTGGACGTAAGAGCAAGAAGGTGAAGCCCTTGAAGGGGAAGGACGCCGGTGTGATTACTGCCATCGACGATGCCTACAAGAATGTGGAACGTCTTTTGAACGGTGAGGGACTGCCTACCTCTGTGGCCGATATTAACGAACTCACCAAGTTTCAGCGCGACTCTCTCAAGGCGGATGCCGAACTGTGCAGCGATGCGGTAAACACCGTAAAGAACGAGGTGGAGGCTGTGCTCAGCATTACCCCCAACAACTCGCTGTTGGGTAGCGCCAAATACCGTTTTCCTCTTCCCATAGGATTGTGGGCTTACAATCGTTTTGTTGGGCGTCAGCGTGGTTTCGGCAAGTGGATGTTCAATACCTTTGCGGCAACGCCCGTAACCATCAGCACCGTTAACCCCTCGCTTCGCACCAAGGTGGCGCGCAATGTGCTTCACAACTATGGTTTCTTCCGTGGCGAGGTGACATACGACCTTGTCGGACAGAAGAATCCTCGCAAGGCAAAGGTGGCATATAGTGTGTACCCCCACCAGCTTTACCGTCTTGACAGCATCGCCTATTTGCATTTCACACCTCAGGCCGATTCGCTGATCCGCCAGCACCAGCGTGAGTCGCTCTTGCACCGTAACGACCCGTTTACGGCCAGGGCACTCGATGAGGAGCGCAATCGTCTGAATACCCTTTTCCGCAATAATGGTTACTACTACTGCCAGCCAGCGTTTTTCACCTATCGTGCAGATACATTGCAACGCAAGGATTGGGTGCAACTGCAAGTGGTGCCTTCACGAACACTGCCTCCTACTGTCGGTCAGCGCTACTATCTGCGCAATGCCACCATCCACCTCTACGATGCGCTTCGTGGTTATGAGTTCAATGACAGTGTAGGGCGCCGAGGTGCCATCAAGATGCGTTTTGTCGATAATAGTGGCAAGCACAAACCCAGCGTCCGTTTCCGCATCCTGCGTCGTCATGTTTTCTTCAAGAAGGGCGACCTTTACCGTCAGAGGATTGATGACCTCATGCGTGAGAAGCTGGGCGAGTTGGGCATCTTCTCGCAGGTGGCAGTAGGTTATGCACCTATCGATACCACCATGACATGCGACTCGTTGGATGTCAATATACATGCTGTACTCGATAAGCCTTATGATGCTGAGTTTAAGGTGAAAGCCACGTCAAAGAGCAATGGCATGATTGGTCCGGTGCTCAGCTTCGGCATGACCAAGCGTAATGCCTTTCATGGTGCCGAGGCACTCAACTTCCAGGTGTATGGCAGTTACGAGTGGCAGACGGGTTCTAACCAACAGGGAAGTTCCAGTTTGATGAACAGCTACGAGTATGGTGCTTCGCTGAGTCTCGACTATCCGTATATCAAATTCGGCAGGCTGGCCAACAAGTTCACTCGTAAGGCACTCTCCAGCACCTCCTTCAAGTTGGACGCTGACTGGTTGAATCGTGCCGGATACTTCGGTCGTGTGTCTTTCGGAGCCCGTGTAGTGCTCACCTACCAGCGCAAGCGAGGCATCAAGCACGAGTTTACTCCCTTCCGATTGGACTACGATTTGCAACTTCACTCAACTGAGAAGTTCGACAGCATAGTCAACTCCAACCAGGCACTCTACATCAGTATGCGTAATCAGTTCGTACCCTCCATGCAGTATGTGCTGAGTTCGCAGAGTCGCCCCAAATCCCGTCATCCGGGTACTTTCACCTTCACGTTCAAGGAGGCGGGCAATGTTACCAGTGGCATTTATTCCTGCTTTGGCAAACGTTTCAATGAGAAGGACAAGCACCTCTTTGGTGTTCCCTTCGCCCAGTATGTCAAGGCGGTGGCAGAGTTCACCAAGAGTCATTATGTGGGTTACAGCAATGTGCAGATAGCCGGCCGAGTGCTACTCGGAGCTGTGTATAGCTATGGTAATGCTGATATCGCTCCCTATAGCGATCTCTTTGCCATCGGTGGTGCCAACAGTATCCGTGCCTTCTCTGTCCGTAGCATAGGTCCGGGTTCTTACCATCCCGCCAATGGTCGCTACAGTTATGTCGACCAGGTCGGCGACCTCAAGTTCGAGGCCAACGTCGAGGCCCGCTTCCCCATTGTGGGCAGTCTCAATGGCGCTGTTTTTGTGGATTGTGGCAATGTGTGGCTGATGAACAACAATGCCGATCATCCTGGCGGAGCGTTTAAGTTCAGTAATCTTGGAAAACAGCTGGCATTAGGCACTGGTGCAGGTCTGCGCTATGACCTTGACTTCCTTGTTATCCGCTTCGATGTGGGAGTTGGTATCCACGCTCCTTACGAAACAGGCAAGTCTGGTTATTACAACATGACCAAGTTCAGCAAGTCGCTGGGCTATCATTTTGCTATTGGCTACCCCTTCTAGCGCCTTTTCGTTCAAAAAAGAATGATGAATTAATCCATTAAATCTGCGTCATCTGCGTCAAAACCTCTCATGGAGGCACAAAGTGCTTTATTCTGCCACGTCCTCGGATGAGGGTGACGAGACTTCCAATGCCGGGATATCGTCAATGTCAAGAAGCTGGGGAAGAGGGTTCTTGTCACTCTGCTTTGCGCCAAGATTGATGAGCTTTTTGGCAGTTGTGTTAATGCTCTGCCCACCTTCTGTGATTTTGGTCTTGCCATTGTCATACGCGTTCTGTGCATTCTTAAGCGCTTTGCCCATAGTCTCATACGCTGACCAAAATTGACCAACACGCTTGAGCATTTCGTTTGCAAGCTCAAACACCTTCTCGTGATTCTGAGCCCGGACAATCTGCGTCCATGTCAGATTGATGATACGAAGGGCGGCAAATAAAGTCTGCTCATCAGCGATGAAGACATTCTTGTCCATAGCCTTCCTCCAAAGGTCAGGCATAGCATTGAGAGCTGTCCATAAGGCTCCGGTATGGGGGACGAACATAATGACGTAGTCCATCTTCACCTTAGGTGCCTTGATGTATGATGAGTAATCCTTCTTGGATAGTTCATCGACATGCTTCTGGATACTTGCGACATGCGCTTTGAGGAATCTCTGGCGATCCTCTTCGCTCTCTGCGTTGGCATAGTCCATGAATGCGGTGAGCGAAACCTTTGAGTCAATGATCAACTCGCGACGCTGGTCAAGATGCAGGATAACGTCGGGGCGCATCGTCGCCCCCTCCTCAGAGCGCACGGTATTACCCGAGGCATCTTTAATGACAGCTTGTGTGTCATAGTGTATGCCGTTGGTGAGACCTTGTGACTGAAGAAGCTCGTCAAGAATAGTTTCGCCCCAGTCGCCCTGCACCTTTGAACCATGCTTGAACACACGTGTCAGTTCATCTGCACTTTCCTTCGCAGCCTGACTTTGGCGCATCATATTCTCGATGTTCGCCTTCATCTCGCTTGACATCTCTGTTTGCTTCAGTGTGCTGTCGTCCATAGCCTTCTTCATCTTGTCGATGGTTTCACGCAGTGGATTGACAATCTGCCCAAGGTCTTGGTTGCTTTTTTCTGCAAACTCCTTTTGTCTTTCCTTAAGCATATCTGCAGTCGCATTCTTTACCTGTGCAGTCACCTTCTCCATAGTCTCGTTGAAACGTGTCTGCATGGCATCAACGGCTTCTTTATGACGGCGTTCCTGAGCCTCCAGAGCAGACTTGCACGAAGTGTCCTTGTCTTCAAGTGCCTTTCTATGCTGTTCCTTCATCTCCTGACGCTGATTGTCATATTCTTCTTTGAGAGAGGCAATGTTCTGCTCATAATGCTGTTTCTCGTACGCAAGGTTATCACGTTCCACGGCTATGGAATTCTTTTCATCCGTCAAGGAATTCACCTTGGCAATTATAGCAGTCTTCTCTGACTTGATGTTGTCAAGTTCAAGAGAAAGCATCTCAAACTTTGCAGACAAGGCGCCGGTCTTGCTTTTCATGAAAAGAATACCAAGGATAGTACCAACAACAATTCCGATAATAATAAATACGATTTCCATAAATGTGAAATAGAAGATTAGTTTATTTTAAGTGTTGAATTACAATATATAAGTTCTCTCTTTTTTGTATACCTGGGGATATACATGATTTTCGTGCAGTAATTGTTATGATTACCATTGCAAATATACGCCTTTTTGACGCAGATGCCAAATAATTTTTCTTTTTTCCCTATTTCCCATCCTCAGAACCTGCGTAGAACACGTATCAAACCGTCGTCAAAAGTAACTCCTTAAACTTCTTTGACTTCCGTGCCTTTAGGCGCATAACTCCCAAAGAAGTTGAGCTTGCGAAACTTATATATAGTTATACCGCATTTTTTTTGAAAAATACTTCTTTCCTCGTAAAAAACGCTCTCATGCCCTTGCAACACATTGTTTATCAATGCAGAAAGAAAGATCTTTTTTTGCCTCTTGCGCGAATTGTGCGGAAAAAAGGTGCTCTTGTGAAGAAGAAACATATATCGAGAAGTTGGCATGATATGATAGAAATAATGTCGTATAATTGCTGTAGAAAACGCTTAGGCATCTTGGTGTCGCACAGGTGGTTTTTTTGAATGATATCGTTCTCGCCAACGGAAAGCCTATTTCAGGTTATGTTGTATTCGTTGCTACATAAAGATGATAGCCTTCGCTATGTCATTACCGCCATTATTGCCAAACCCCAGCTCATCCGTAATGGGATGTGTCTCATGGGCAGTGACTGTATGATTGAGATGATGAACATGGTACCTGGTTTCTATCAAACAGAAGAAGAGGACGAAACGGATGAACCATAACAAGACACAAAACAAAAGTGACTACCTTTACTCCTGCTGACATTGATTCTGGAAGAGTATCAGATAAAGATCTTTTCTTGGAGGACGATAGAACGTCGGAAGAGAAACAGAATGATAAGCGTGTAAAAGCTATAATGAAACGTATGATGGGGATTCCACAAAGTGCTTATCTGAATGTTACCCGTATGGATAGTGCTTATTATGTAATTGGCCTTAAACGCCTTAAAGAAGGAGGATGGAGAGGTATAAGCACGGCTGTCTTGAAGTTCTAGGATATTGATAAGTATGTAGAGGAACACTATGCGAGAGCGTCAAGATAGTATTCAATCCTACACCTCCCGCCATGGGTAAAGTGCGAAATCTCCTTACACATAGAAAGCGCGTCGTTGCCTTTCAAAATAGCGTGAAGGGGCAAATTATCTCAATTTTGTAAATATTTAAGAATTATAACCTATTGATAATGAGGTGTGTTTCTGAATATTACACGAGGTGCACCTGAGGTGCTTCTGAGGTGCCTGTGCAAATTGCAGGGACAGCTCGTGCACACGTAAGGTTCACATCGGGTGCTGGTCGGAGGAAGTGAAAAATGTTGAAAATGGTTTACAAGATTATAACAGAACTTATTTGTATAACTAAAAAATCAAATTTATGAAAAAGATTTTGTTTGCAATTATTGCTGTCCGATAAAAATCGGGATTTGATTAATTCTATTGATTAATTGTCTGTAAATAGGCATTTGTCTTGTAATTCTCAAAATTGGCCCCCTCTTTTAGCTTGAAGAACTCCAGCTGTGGCGTGATGTCATCCTCTGGGATTCGGTTTTGGATGATTCTGAGCCATTGTCCCTCGGGCAGATTGAGGAAGTCATACAGATTGATATACGAGTTGAGCAGGATGTGTACGGCGGTCATGAGGTTAGACAGACTCCACTTGCGTTTTGTCACCTGCTTTTTCACAACCTGCATCAGCAACCATGCAATGAGGCTGACCAAAAATATCGTCATCTTTTCTTTGATTAATCAATATTAATCCGTAATTTTGTCTGAAAATATTAATCATTAAAATCCTTGTTAAAAATTATGAGTCAATAAAAGAAGAGAAGAAAGTGAAAAAGAGGGTCAGAATTTCTGCTGCTCCAAACTTGTTTCAGTTCTATTTAGATGAAATTCTTGCCTTTGTGGCAGATGGTAATTATTCTAAAGCAATTTTGTCGGACGGAGAAGAATTTCTCATAGCAAGACAGTTGGGGCAAATTGAGAAAATGATTGAGAGTCAAGTGCCTAAAGATGAATCTTGTTTAGAAAGAGTCGGTAGAAGCTTATTGATTAACGTCGATTACATCATTAAGATTGATACCAGTAACAGGCCTCAAGTCATTCTGAAATCAAGACATGAAAAAGTAAGTAGAACATTTAAGCCTTCTAGGGAAGCTGTACAAGCATTGCACCAATGTATGATGCTGTAACGTAAAGATTCTTCAAATTTGATTTGAACTATCTTTTAATTTGATATATACCTAAACGTTTTCTTTGTAAAATCTTTCTTATTACATAGAATTTCTTTTGTTGTCATGATAGATGATACGTATTTTTCTGACTTTTAGTGCTTTGTCACTCAAATAATATAATTGCTTTTTGCTCTTCGTGCATTATTTGTGTGTAATTCTTGTAAAGATTCATAAGGTAAGCAAGAATCTCTCCAAGAACGGATTATGGGTGATAAACAGGTAGCCATGTCTGGTTTACTTCGAAAAGATATCTCCGATTTTCGGCTGTTTGGAATCCATCGGGAACATATCGGGAATGTATCGGGAACGTATCGGGTTGAATTCTGCGATATTTTTGACGTTACAAAGTTACGATAACCTCAAAGTTCAGCGAGGTACTTCGATGTATTGAAAAGGCGCAAGGCCAGTGATGATCTTGCGCCTTTGCTGTTGTATGAACCGACACGATGTCTTCGCGTCTCAGTTTCCACAGGTAAGATAGCAGAATGTTTTCTCAGTTTTGTTATATTGCTGATGGGATTCGCTTCGTTGGCAGCAGTGAATGTGTACCGATTACATAGCGACTTCCTGACACAATTCCTTTGGACTTTTGGCGGTGCGATGGTTGGATTTGACCTGATAATTATATTGTTCTTCGTATGGTTACGGGTTCGAGATTAGTCTAGACTGCATTATGGCTATGCATTTCAGTGTAAACCTTTTGTCTGTAAAAAGTATTAAAATGTAGCTAAAATGTAATTCGAAGATTCTGATCGAGCGTAATTTAAGTCAATATTTCGGTTTATGCAAACTTTTAACGCTGTTTTAGCGATTTCTCGCTCAAATTTTAGTAACTTTGCACGAAATTGTACACGTATGCGCGCATTATGCGCAATATAAGTGGCAGTCAAAATAAAGACAAATACATTGGAAGGATAGTTATAGGTCTATGAGTCAGAAAGAACAGATACAACTCTTTGAAGAAAAGAAGGTACGTACCGTATGGGACGATGAGAAGGAAGAATGGTTCTTCTCGGTCGTTGATGTGGTTGAGGTGCTGACGGATAGTGCCAATCCAACCGACTACCTGAAAAAAATGCGTAAGCGTGAACCTGAGTTGGGAATCTACATAGGGACAAATTGTCCCCAGGTAACCATGACCACCTCTACAGGCAAGAAGCGCAAGACATTAGCTGCTACCATCGAACAGCTCTTCCGCATCATCCAATCCATCCCTTCCCCCAAGGCAGAACCCTTTAAACAGTGGATGGCACAGGTTGCTGCCGCACGCCTCAATCTCGAAGAGCAACTTGGTCACAGCATCATCTCGCGTGAGAAAGCCACCGATTACCTCCCACCGGCCGACCGCTGGGACTCATTGCCCGAAGAAAAGGATGATGACGAGAACGAATAAATCGAAGAAATAATAAAATCGAAGAAATAATAAAATCGAAGAAATAATATGACAATCCTTACAAAGACCAACAAACGTCTGGGATATAGTGACGCGTGGATCAAGCGTCGTATCAAATCCATCGAGATACGCAAAGACCTCACCGACCA
>JAZUKS010000105.1:0-25335 GCA_045643405.1 Bacteroidaceae bacterium
CAACACCCGAAGTGAACCTTACGTTTGCACGAGCTGTCCCTGCAATTTGCAGAGACACCTCAGAAGCACCTCAGGTGCAGCTCGTGTAATGCTCGAAAACAATTCTCATTATCAATAAGTTACAATTCTGAAATATTAACAAAAATAGACTATTATCTCCTTGCGGTCTTTTTGGTTGGGTGTATATGCACATGATTCCGTGTAAAGAAAAATACATATTACATCTTCTTGTATTTAGTCTGTAATTCCAGACATACTATCAAGGGAAAGGTTGCATTGCCATCACAAATTATGTTTTAGTTACTTTTGAGCATAAAAGTATATAGTTACCAAAAATATCAAGTATGCCGATTGAATATTTTCTTGTATCTATCTGTACATGCCATTCACCAATTCGTCTAAGTCCAAAACACTGCCATCCTTTCCTGCGATATTTTCGCAGAGGCGTCAGCAGAGAGTACAGACACTGGTATTATCTTAATCTTCAATTACATGCAAGGAGTTTGCAAACTATTTGCAAACTATTTGCTTTTCATTTTGTCGTTTCGACAATAGATGCAAACTATTTGCAAACTCGGTTTCTTGGTGCTGTTGACGCTAATGCCTACATTTGCGGTGAAAACAATATTCTTGTTGTGTAGTAACCATAAAAACAGCATAACCTCATAACCATAAAACAATGAAACGATTTTTTCTTTTAGTAGTCCTGTGCATGCAGGTTATTCTTGCCAATGCCGAGGTAGTAAAAGGGCGCGTGGTAGATGCCGATAATGAAGAACCGCTGGAGGGGGCACAGGTAGAGATGCAGATGCGCGAAAGCAATCATGTGTTTCACTTTAGCGTGCCAACCGACTCTCTGGGCATCATAACCGTCAACACGGGCAACTATATGTGCCAACTCTCTATGACCATCACTTATTTCGGTTACGAAGAACTGAAGGTAAAATCCGTTATGCTGACAGGTGGTAAGGACACGATTGACGTGGGAGACCTCAAGATGAAAATGTCGGCCGAACTGATGAAGGAACTTGCGGTGCAAGGAAAAGCCAAACAGTTCTATATGAAGGGCGACACCGTGGTGTTCAACCCAGAAGCTTTTAACATAGAGGACGGAGACCGTGTGAGTGAACTGATAAAGAGGTTGCCTGGCGTACGAGTGGAAAACGGAATAGTGACTTTCAACGGCAAACCTGTTCAGTTCAAGATGAATGGTCACGACATCATGGACGACTTCCTGACGGGGCAGTTACCCGTTGAGGCTGTGCAGAATGTCAAAGCCTACGAACGAAAGAGCGAGAAGGCCGAGCTGACAGGCATTAGCGACGGACAGGAACAGCAGATATTGGACATCATCATCAAGCCGGGATTCCTTGACAAATGGTACGGACAGATAAAGACAAGTGCATACGCATCGGCAAACTTCCGCGCTTCGGGCAATATGCACTACCTAAGCGAGCACAACCCTATCGGTGTCTACGTACGAGCCTCGGATTGCGGTTCGCGCACGGGGGCGGTTTTTTATAACAATAGCGAATGGGACTACGACAATGCTGTTCCTCAACGACAGCAGATGGGTAAGATCTCGTATCAGCACAACTGGAAACCATCGTTTGTACAATCAAGTTTCGAGGACAATTGGCAGTTGTCAACCTCGCCCCAGCATCTCGATACGCATCAAAACTACTGGAGCACGTCCGAGACCTTCCTCAGCAACCAACCTTCATCCTTCAACAACAGTCATTCGTACAACTACAACCACAGTTGGGACGTGCCTCTTGACTTCGGTGGCTACGTGCACTTCAGTCCCCTAACCTTTATGGACTTCAGTGCGAGTGCCGGATTCAAGCGTTCGGATGCAAGTTCGAAGAGTGAGGAACAGACCTACACCGGCACGGAGTATGCCGATAATCCTCAGCAGTTGGTCAACGCCTCCGCGACCAATAACTTCAGTCGTACGGACAATGCCTCGCTGTACTCATCAGCCACCCTTCGTCATCTCCTCGAGAAGGGCGACATCTACGCAAGTGTCAATGTGATATACCAGCATAACAAGGGGCAGTCCGACAGCCGTTCTGAGTACGACTACTACGAATTGGGCACACAGGAGACATTGTTGCAGTCGGCAGCGAACCAGTCCAACCTATTCCAGACAATCTTTGACACCAAACTCAATTACGAACTGGTGCCGGAGAAAGTAGAGATAGGCGTTGGCTACTGGATAGATTACTGGCGCAAGGCCGACGACAGTAAAAATTACCGCAACGATGAATATGACTATGCCAACAGTTTTGACCGCATGAAGAGTTATCTCGTCAACGAACCCCGCGTAGAGGTAAATGCAGACCTCGGCAAGTTATGGATGGCAGCAAGGGTGAAGATGCAGTACGTCATTGAGAACTTCGACTACCAGCGTGGCAAACTCGACACACTCGTACGCCACACTACCTGGTTCCCACGTCCGTCGTTCAACTTCAAATGGAAGACATCAAAGACCACAGAGTTAAAAGGTGGGGCAAGTTGGGAATACCACGTTGCCGATCTCTTGGACGGTTTGAACTATACTGACGACACCAATCCGCTCAACATCGTAAAGGGTAATCCAAACCTTATGCCACACAGCGACCTGAACTCAGACCTGTCTTACACCATGATGTTTACCAAGGGACAGCAGATGCTGACGTGGAACCTTCGCTATACCCGTACGTTCGACCCTGTGGCCAGCGTGAACATCTACAACACAAAGACGGGTGGATACACCTCTACCAAGACCAATGTGGACGACCGACAGAATTGGTCAGCGGGACTAAACTATGACCGTGCCCTGGGCGACAAATTCCGTCTGCGTAGTTCGGTGGACTACGGTAACGCGAAGGATCATGGTATCAAGACCGTCACGCTGGACAGCGACTCACCTTTAGAGGAAAGCATGCTGAATGCTCCGCAGTTCATCCAGACCAACAACAACTTGAACGCTAACCTACGCATCAGCTTTGATAACAAAGGTTGGGAAGTTTCAGCTACAGGCTACTGTCGCTACAACAACGTCACCTATTCCGATTCCTCGCTCAGCGGTCAGAAACTATGGGAGTATCGTACGGGGATGGAAGGTATTTATAAAACGAAGCACTGGACTTTCAACCTCGACGCTAAACTCGTGGGCAATGCCGGATACCTCTCCGACATCATGAACCGCAACCGCTTCTCACTCAATGCCAGCATCACGTGGAAGACACTCAAGAACAAAGCTCTGTTCACCCTATCTGCCAAGGACATCCTTAACCAGATGGATCAAGTCAGTTACAACATCTCCCCAACCATGCGCAACGAGATTCGCACCGAGTCCTTCCACCGCTACCTTGCCCTCACCTTCACCTACAACTTTGATGCCAAGGCGAAGAATAAGTGAGAGGAGCAGGCTCGACAAAGTCAAGGCAAAGAATAAGCAAGGAAAATAATGTGTTTAAGTTTCGCAAGCTATGACAATTCAAGAATCCCCGAGGAGTCCCTGCAATTCTACGTGAATTTGTAGGGACACGTCGGGGAAACCTAAAGGGGCAGAAGACAGAAAAGTTATGATGCGTTCTTCCGTCTACCTTTTATCTTCATGTAAAGAAGGCAAAGCACTATGGTAAGGCAGATGCTATAAAAGACTACCTGAAAACCACCATACCACCATGCGTTTTCCCATTCCCAACACTCCATCCCATCTGTTGTTTTATGAATCCATGTTCGGGCTGATGGAATCTTAATGAGAAGTTCGTCAAGAAGGAATGTGATATTTACAAAACAGATGCTTTCAACTATTGCCTCTATCACGGAAAATCTGTATTTATACAAGGGACAGATAACCAAGAGATTTAATAGGGGATAAATAACGGCACAGGCAACAGCCGCATAAACAGGAGAAGAAAACGGGCCTTCGACCAAAGGAGAATGGTATTGGATGCAAAGAATCTCAAGGTACATTGCCAAACCAATAGCAATGACACTCAGTATATACGTTCGAAGTATGTATAACAGGAAATCTTTCATAATGCACAAGAAATTTAAATGAATATGTTTTTTGTTCAAACCTTTTTCAACAACAAATTTCACAATAATTCGTGAGGTTGGCAAATATTTCTCCTTAAAATTTGTTATAAGCACGGAAATCTGTCTTGAGAGCGCAAAGAATGAGGTGACGGCACAATATTTACGAAAAAAAGGAGGGAAATGATTGAGTCTACAAAAAAAGTTGTAACTTTGCATCCGAAAACATTATTAACATAAATTAAAAAGTATGAAAAAATTAATCCTTGCCATTATTATGGTTTTTAGTTTGGCAGCACCCTCTGCTTATGCCGACAACGTTTTCTACAAGAGCGCCATGCACCTGGTAGCGTCAGTACCCGACAATATGAACATTGAAAGAAATGATGCCGACAACCTGCAATTAAGTAATCCGGATAAAGGATTCTCCGTATTCGCGATCTACTACTCACTCAAGCAGTACAACCGCAAGAACCTTCTCGATTGCATGTATGAGTTGGCCAAGGAAACGGATGTAGACCTGAGCCACGCTACTTACACAAACATCGACACTAAGTCATTGCATGGATTGATAGCATCGGCAACGCTCGAAAATGGTTCGATTGTCAGTTATGCCGTGGTCGACAACGGCGAGCATGCATACGTCATACAGATAGCTGCCCGTACGGCATATCACCATTTACTCAAGCGTTACTTCGAGACACTGGAGTATTACGAATAAGAAAAGCATGATGAAGAGGGCAATCTCGTCCCTACCAAACCCAATGTCACAAAGCGTTATAAGTTGGAGACACGTATCATTGAGTATTGATGCATCATGTCATAATCAAACAAAGGTGCGAGGAGTCAATTCCCCGCACTTTTTTTTGCACGTATCAAAACTGTTTCACCGCCTTGGGCGTCCAGCAATTGAAGAAGCGGAGCACCTTTTCCTGGCTATATCCCTTACCTTCTTCGAGAAAACTGGAGTCTTGGGTGTGAAGCACCTTGCCATCGGCATTGAGAACAACGAAGACAGGAAACCCGAAACGCTCTGGATTGCCCAGACGCTTCAGCATAGCTGGTGTGTTAACGCTCTGCTCGGAAGCACGTCGTGAGTAATTGACGTGAATGAGGAGAAAGTTTTCGTTGACTACACTATTGACAACACTATCGGTAGCAACGAAATCAGCAAAACGCAGACACCATGAACACCAGTTGCCACCTACCTGGCAGACTACGAACTTGCCACTGGCCTTGGCTTTCTGCAAGGCTTCATCAATCTGGACCATTGGATCGAGACTCTCATCATACACCTTCTTCACCGACGTCTGTGCCGAGAGATGAAGAGAGAGGGAGAAGAAAAGGATAAACAGATATTTCATTGAGGGTTGAAGATTGAGGATTGAGGATTGAGGATTGAAGGTTGAGGATTGAAGGTTAAGGATTGAAGGTTGAGGATTGAAGATTGAAGGTTGAGGATTGAAGGTTGAAGATTGAAGATTGAGGGTTGAAGGTTAAGGGTTGAAGATTGAGGATTGAAGGTTGAAGATTGAGGATTGAGGATTGAAGATTGAAGATTGAAGATTGAAGATTGAGGGGTGAAGATTGAGGGGTGAAGATTGAAGATTGAGGGGTGAAGATTCTTTCTCCGCCACGCTATGAAAGCATCGGGCAGCACGCTGAGCGGAGGATTGAGGGTTATGGGTAATACATCTTATGCAAGCTTATCGTCAACCATCAACCATCAACCTTCAACCTTCAATCATCAATCATCAATCATCAACCATCAACCATCAATCATCAACCACCTATAATGAGGCGGTAGAGGTTGCAACCAACAAAATTACCCAAGACAATGCTGACGTAGAAGACGAAGATGTCGAGCCAGTTCTGCACCAGGTAATCAACGGGAACGCACATATAATAAAAGGCATCGGCTACGCAATGCGGGAAGCCACACATGATAAAAAGAGGTACGCCGAAGAGCAGGGGCAGGAACTGTTGCTTGCGGGCAAAATTAACAGAAGTAGTCATAATGAAACCGCATCCGATGGAGAGGACAGCACCACGAAGCGGTCCCATGGCAAGACGTCCCTCAAGTATGCCTTGTGCAACATCCTGCAAGGGCATGGTGCTGCATCGCACCATCAAGCCCACCAACAAGCAACCCACGAGGTTGAAGGCAAGGATAAGCAACAACTGCCCTACCTCACCCTTCTTGATGAAGCCTGCCGTGCCGGTGTATAGCTTGAGACCGTAATGTACCACGGTGAGCAAACCGAACGAGAACAGCACGGCACCGATAATGCTTTTCTCGGCAAGAAAACCAAAACCTGCCACGCCGATGCAGATGCCGGCAAAGATAGAGGAACGAATGATGTCTACCATTACTGTACTTTTTCGAACTTATAACCTAAAGACTTGAGTTCAATGGCTGCGCCCAACTTGTAGAGGGTGAGGACACTGGCCGCATAGACATGGAAAGCGAGGGGACTCTGGGGTGCGATCTGCTCGTGACGAATCATAGAAAGAGCTTGCTGTGCACAACTCTGCACAACCTTCTCCATACGGTCGAAAGCCTCATCCTTGAGCATAAGAATCTCGCCACGTACCACCTCATCCATATAGTCGAAACCACGCTTGTTGCGAATGTGTTCGTAGAGATTGGGGACCTTGCCATAGATTTCCCAATCATCGTCCCAGTAACGAGCTACTGCCATGCCAAGATACATGGCCCATCCTAAGGACACAGAGGGATAGGCAGCAATCTCCTTGACTGCATCTGCCACGTAGGCAGGACCTATCTCTTCCCACTTATCGGTAATGTCGGGGGACTCCAGCAACTGTCCGTCAAGCAACTCCATGGAAGTTAGCATGCGAAGCAAGTGCTGCATCAAATCACTCTCGTATTTTTTTATATATTCTTGCTGTTCCATAATCTTCTCTAATTTTCTGTATTATGTCTTCCTATCATCGCATTCCACATCGAGTAGCGGGCTTCAGGGTTGAGCGCTTCCAACTGATGGAAAATGACATTGATATCACTACGCCGCGAAGCCTCTTCATAAGGGCATGGCGTCTTCTGTTTCTCAAAACCCTCCTGCTCTGCAACAGCTTTTATCCAACCTTCCTCAACAAGGCATAAGGGTCGGATAATCTGTATATTGTAATGCTCAAACTGAAGTTTTGGAAGCATTGTACCAGCATTGCCTTCAAAGACGATATTCATGAGCCAGGTGGTAAGGATATCATCTTGATGATGCCCCAACGCCACCTTGTTGAAACCATGCTCTACGGCAAACTGGAAGAGTGTCTTGCGACGGTTCCATGCACACAGGAAACACTTGGTTTTGCGAGGATCGGTACTCTCGTCAAAACGGGAGTGGAGGATGTGAAGACGCACGCCTAAGTGCTCACAGAACTGTTCCAGATACGAGCGATCGGTTTCATAGGGAATATTGTCCATCACTACATGAACCGCCTCCACTTCAATCTTGGGACGGAAGATACGAGCACGCTTTGCCATCAGTCGGCATAACTCGAGAGAGTCCTTGCCACCCGACAGAGCCAACAGGATGCGGTCACCGTCCTCCAACAGTCGATAATCGACACACGCCTGGTTGAACTTGCGCTGTATGCGTTCTTCGTTTGTCATTTATTTCCATTTGAAAGTGAAAAGGATACAGATACCTTCCTACTTCACCCAAACCTTCTTTCCGTTGCGAATGTATATGCCACTCTTCAAGACAGAAGCATCGCTTCCCATGTTGACACCCTGCATGTTGTAGTAAGGAGCATTGACATCGGCTACCGGGACAGAAACAACGGATGTCGCTTCAGTCTTAGTGAGCAGACGGAACAGGTTGGGCGTAGACTTGTTACTATAGATATTGGCACCAACGGTATGCTTGTCAACGTTGACGTAATCCTTGCTACCCTTCCAACCACAACGGAGGTAGGTCTCACGGTCCTTGTTGACCTGCTCAAACTGCATCCAACTGTCAAGACGGGTGACGCTGCTGCTTGTAGTGATATCCCAGTCGTTGCTACTGCTCTTCGTCATGTAAACCTTGCTGGTATTGAGCGTGTAGTAATTGCGGAAACCAGTAACCGAAGTCGTCTTGAACATATAGTTTGCACCGATGTTGTCGACGTCGAGTTCCTGCAATTCGTAGAGTTTCTTGCTGGTATTATAGCAAAGATACAGACCTGACTCAACGTCCTGGATGAGGTAACTTGAACCGGAACTGATACGCGTACATTCGGTAGCGGAAGGATCGTCAACGATACCTGTAGTAATGATGTTGATGTCGCTTGCCGATGCGTAGGCATTGCCATTGACCTCGCTCTTGGCGGTAAACATCAGATAACGACCCTCGACAGGCTTTGAGAAGGTAACCTTCTGTGCAGAGGTGGTCTTGGAGAACGAACCTGTTGCCACGGGCTGTCCCCAGATGTACTGGCTGTTGCTGACATATACCTCGAAATCCTTTACCATACCGTTCTCGCTTCCATCGCCACGACCAGTATATGTGAAACCAGTAATCTCGTAGGTCTTGGCCATATCGATAACAAGCTGGTGAGGATAAGCGGGAGTAGAACCCGAATACTCGGTATGCCAGAAGGTGGAAAGATTGCCATCGATAGCCTTGCTGGCTTCATTGCCACCATGCTGACTGTCATAACTCAGCACCTTCCATGATGAGCGGTTAACAAACACGCCAAAAGTATAGGTAGTAACAGCACTCTGATAGAGACCTTCTGCCTCGCAATAGCACATTACCGAACCACCGTTATTCAGGGTGAAGGCAGAAGTATAGGGTTGATAGGTAACACCGTTATCAAGGCTGTAGAAGATGGATGCACCGGATGTAGAGGTAGAGAGGGAAATCTTACCCGTACTCTCATTGCGCTGGCAACTTACGGGCTGGCAAATAGGCATACCGACACGTGCCTTGCGACACAGGTTGTCAACAGTCTTATCTCCATCCTCACTCAACTGAGTGCCATCGAGAGGCATGAGCATATAACGGAACTCTGTCTTACTGGCTTTGAGTTCATACTTATCGAGCACATCGGGACCACAACTTGCATTACCTAAACCACGGGTACGGGCATCGAGCGAAACGATAGTAGGGCCACATGACTTGAACTCATAGGTATGCTTGGCACGCGAACCACCAGTGGTGTAGTTATCCTCGGCACGGAAATGAACGGCAGAGGCAGCCATCTGGTCGGGAGCGACGAACATCATACCCTCGCCCTTGTCATTGGTGAGCGCCATCCAACGTACTTCTTGCTTGGTACCATGTTCCTGAGGCATGATGTAATTCTCGTACTGGTCAGTAACGGTACTCTGGTAGATGCCGGGCAGACAACTTTCCTTGCGGTCACGATAGTTGTCCCAAGGTCCACGACCAAACCAGGTAAGGTTCTCCATTGCAGCAGGCATCTCGGTACGCAATCCTATCTTGGGAAGGACGGCACCATCGGTAGCAGGAAGGATAATAGTGTTGGCAAGAATGACACCGTCGGCACATACCTTGAAGAGATGCTGCACGGTGAACTTGTCACCACTCTTAGAGGTGGTATAAGTGTCGGTAATGACAACGTCGGCTGTCTTGCCATCCTCGCTCTTGGTGCAGGCAATGCTATTCGTCTTTACAGAAAGCTTGGTAATTCCCATATTGTCCCAAGTACTGGTACGAGAACCATCATTATCGGTAGGCAGACGGAAGAGGTTGAGAGCAAGAGGCTGATTGAGGATTGTCGTCTGACCCAGCTTATAAGAACTCAGCGTACCAGAAGACTTGCTGAACTGGGCGGTAAAATTCTCGCCCTTGACTGTAATACCCGTGCTTGTGGTGGTAACGGTAAGCTCGCCAGTGGCGGGAGTTCCATAAAGAGGTTTCTTGGCATCATTGATGGGCAACTTCTCCGTTGCCACCTCATAACCGGCATCAGCCCAGAGGGTTCCCTCTTTGAGCGTACCGCTGAACTGGATGAAATGCTCTGCCTCGGGATTCATATCGGTGGGTACTTCGAGGTTAACGGTAATGCTGTCGTTAGCATTGACAACCTCCTTGATGATACCGGTCTTCACCGCCTTGTTCTCCTCATATACAGTATAAGTGAGGTTCATATAATCGGTTGACGCAAATGCCAGCTTACTCTTGAGCAAAACGGCCACCTTACCATTGGAAACGGCCTTGGCGGGGTCGGCTTTAATCTTGAACTCGATAGGCTGATATATTTTCTTCACGTTATAGGTTTTTGCCGTATAAGAGAGGTCAGGCTGTACAATACCATTGATACAGAAATTACCACTGTTGGGATTGTCGCCAAAGTCGCCACCGTATGCCCAATACTGCTTGCCATTGTTTTTGGTAAGAATACCCTGGTCCTTGAAGTCCCAGATGAACTCACCCGTCAGGGCAGGATACTTCTCATAAAGGTCGAAGTACTCGCGCTGGTTACCCATAGAGTTACCCATAGAGTGACTATTCTCGCAAACGATGTAGGGTTTGCCCTGCTGTGCCATCCACTCTACGGTTCCTGTACTGGGATACATGTTGCTGTTCACGTCGCCATAACTACTGTTACCTTCATAATGAACAAGACGTGTCTTGTCAAGGTTCTTAATGCTATCGCGTGCAGTCTGGAAGTTGTTTCCCCCACCCGACTCATTTCCTAAAGACCACATGAAAATGCAGGCGTGGTTGCGGTACCAACGAACATGGTTTGCCGAACGCTCACTCATGGCCTTGCGGAAAGCTTCTACGCTGGAAAGTCCCATATTGGCATGACACTCCACATTGGCCTCTGCCAGCACGTAGATTCCGTACTTATCGCACAACTGATAGAAGATAGGGTCGTTGGGATAATGACTGGTACGAACGGCATTGATGTTGAGACGCTTCATGCAGATGATGTCCTGTTCAATCTCTTCGTCAGTAATGGCACGGCCATTGACAGGACTTATATCATGACGGTCGACACCGTGGAAGACCATGCGTTTGCCATTGATAAGCAAGGCACCATCCTTACGAACACTTACCTCACGGAAACCTACCTTCTGACTGCGCTCATCAATGGTGTTACCCTTACTGTCCTTCAAGGTGATGACAAGATCGTAGAGATTAGGAGTCTCGGCACTCCACAAACGGGGCGCGGTGACATCCATGCTGATGCTGACCTTCTTCATGCTTGTAACGCTGACTTCCTTCTCGGCAATCACGCTACTGC
Organism: Bacteroidaceae bacterium; assembly: GCA_045643405.1. Lineage (GTDB taxonomy): Bacteria > Bacteroidota > Bacteroidia > Bacteroidales > Bacteroidaceae > Physcousia. The sequence goes on from JAZUKS010000105.1 coordinate 11,257, forward strand.
CATCCTTGATGTAAGCCTTCAAAACCGCACCACTCACGCTGGTGCCTTGCAGACGAGCCTCAATGCTGGCCTTGGCATTGACAAAGTTATCGTCGAGGTCAGTTGTGAAGAAGTAATCGCGAATCTGCGTCTTGGGAGCCGACCACAGCATGCAATGACGCTGAATACCGGTCAGTCGCCAATAATCCTGGCACTCAAGGAACGAACCACTTGTGAAACGGTAGACCTGCAAGGCTATGACATTCTCACCCTCCTTGAGGTAGTCGGTGATGCGGAACTCGCTGGGGGTATAAGAGTCTTCGCTGTAACCCATGCGCTTACCGTTGATCCAAAGGTAATAACCGTGACCAACACCGTTAAAACGAGCATACACCTCACGATCCTTCCAATCGGCAGGAAGCGTAAAAGTGCGTCGATAGGTTCCTACAGGATTGTCCTTACTGCCCTGATAGGTGAACCAACCCGGACGACTGGCCATAATACTGTAAGTGTTACTATCGTAACTGAAAGGATAGCCCACATTGACATAAAGAGGCTTGTCCCAGCTCTTGTTATGATTCAATCCATAAACCTGCCAACTGCTGGGCACGGTAATATCATCCCAAGTGGCATCGTTGAACGACTCGGCACACCAATCTGCCTTGGCAGAGTTTGGAGTTCCTACCCACTTGAACTTCCAAGTGCCGTCCAACGACATGGAATAGCCTTCAGGAACGGCAAAAGTATGTGCCAACTCACGATTGACACTTGTAATCTTAGTATCGTCCCACTCCTTACCCGTTTGAGCGGAAACAGAAAGGCCCCCTACAAAAGAAAGGGCAAACAAAAGGTTACGACCACTGTATTTCATGATGGTTCTGTTTAATAAAAAAATTAATTTAGTTGGTATAGGTATTTCATGCGCAAAGATACAAAAAAATACTGAGTTTTAGACCCAAAAGATGAAAAACAACGAGAACTATTTAGGTATTGTCATTAAAGTCAACAAAAAACATGCAATATTGTTCAAGAACGATCTAATATAACCAAAACGTCCTGAAATAGTCAGATAAAATGGAAAATACGAAAATGCACAAAAACATGAAAAAACAAGAGGGGGAGCACTCACGTGTTCCCCCTCACTGTCTTTAGGACCTAAGTCCTACATCTTTTATTACTTAACCAAAACTTTTCTTACAGAAATGCGACCAGACTCGTCAACGGTCTTAATGATGTTGATGCCCTTAGCGAGCTTGTTCATCTGAACACCGTTAACAGAGTAGATCTTGGTACCAGCAACGTTCTCGCGAGCAACAGACTCAATAGCGGTGCTTACCTCAGTAGGCTCGGTAGTACCAACATACTCAAGGCTCCAGTCATCGAATGCGAGTGAATCCCAAGAATCGGTATAAACGGTCTTCTTCACACCAATGGTGATCTCAGTCTGCCCCTCCTCTACCTTGAAGATAAGAGTGTTCTTGTAGAAGCCCTCGTCGAAGTAAACGCGAGTACTACCCATCATAGTGGGATAGTAGTAGCTGATTGTGGTCTCTTCTTCGGTTTCCTCATCAATATCCTCGTTGATTTCCTCAACAATCTCGTGCTCGTCATAACCAGCTACAGGATAATCCTGCTTGCCAGCGAGTACGTCGAGAAGACGAGTGCTGTAGTTGCCAGCATAAAGAGTAGCCCAAGAATCCTTGTAGATCTCGTGGTCGTAACCCTGACCCTGACGGTTGTAACCGTTTACATGGAGCTTGTAGTAACCGGGAGCAAGACCCTTGATGGTCTGGTGGCAATCAACGCCAGCAGTCCAAGTGCTTCTCCAGTACTCAGCAGCGTTCTCGTTTACAGAAGGTGCATCACCCTCCCAACCGAAGGCATTGTACTCGCTATCATAGAGACCAGCCTCCATTGCATACTCGCAATAGTACTCGGGGTTAACGATAGCAGCAGTCATGTCATAGGGATTCTCCTCAGTTGCGCCCTTAGCATCGCTCTGAACGCACTCGGTGAACTTAACAGCCATCTCCTCTGCAAGGGGAGCAACAGCAGCAACATTAGCAATACCAGCATTGGTGAGCTTGTCCATGATACCAGCCATGTAGGTCTCGAATGCGCCCTTACCAGTAGTATTCACATCATCCAAAACGCTCATGTAGTACTCGTATGTCTGACCCAACTTCTTGGTCTCAGCCAAAACGGGAGCAATCTCGTTGGTAACAGCCTTCAACATATCGATAGCATCAAGACAAGCCTGAGCGTCGTTCTTCTGGATAGCAGCATCTGCATCAGCCTTAGCCTGCTTGATCTTACCGTCGAGGTCTGCAGTGGGATAACCCTCAGAAACCATGTCGTCGATCTCCATGATGAGGTACTCAATTCTCTCAGCGAAGTCCTTAGCGCTGTTACCAATGTAGGTCAACTGGAAGTTATCAACAGCAATCCAGTTAGCGGTGGTATTAGCATCGCAACCGAAACCGATCTCAGTGCCCTTGGTATCATCGTTGAAGAACTCAATTACATAGTGCTGAGGCTTCTCGTTGGCAGTAGCTACAGCAACCTCATAGGTCTTACCATTCTTAACATAGAGCTTAACACCCTCTACGGTAACACTACCGTCGCTCTGCTGGGTTGCAATAGCATCAGCCTCCAAACGATAGAGACCTGCAGGCATGTAAACGGTCTGAGAGATACGGTACTCGTTGCCCAACTTGTTGGGACCGGGAGTCCACTTCTCACAGAAGCTTGCAACAGTCACATCATCATTAGTGTAAACTGTACCGTTGGGGTCGTGACCCATACCACCAACATTGTCCCAACCGTCAACATTCTCCTCGAATGAGGGGTTAACGAGAACGTCATCGGTTACATCGCCAGTAGCGAGCTCGAGACGATTGAACTTACCAACTGCATCAGCAATCTCTTCCTTCAATTTAGCAACCTGCTCGCTGGTAAGGGTCTGAGCACCCTCAACCCACATCTTACGCATATCGCCTTCGTACTTATCAATAGCAGCTACACATGCCTCCTTTTCAGCATTAGCCTCCTTCTTCTCTGCGGTGTAAGTGAAGAGGTTGAGAAGGTCGTTGTAAGCCTTGTTAAGAGCGCTGTACTTAGCACGCTCAGCAGCAGAATCGCAAGTACCCTCCTCGCAAAGGTCAGAGATAGCGACTGCAATGTCTGCAACGGTGCTCTCCATAGTACCATCCTCGTCAATATCGAGCAAAGCACCAGAGATACCGGTGAAGTTCTGCTCGATTGAGCGCAATGCGCTGTAGTCTGCTACAGAAACACCCAGAGTAGCCTGAGCAGCCTCGAACTTAGCCTGAGCATCAGCGAACTGCTCATCGGTAGAAGCAGCATCATCCAAAACCTTCTGAGCTGCAGCGAAAGCATCGCTGTAAGAAACCTTCAGGTTCTTGTCTGCCTCAAGATCCTCGAGTTCATCCTCGGGATAAGCTGCCGTGTTGAGGGCAGTCTGCAACTTGTGGTATGCTGCACTCTTGGTGCTCTTACCGCAGTTATAGAGAACGAAGTTATCAACTGCCATCCAGTTAGCATCGGTAGCCTCGCAACCGAAACCGATGGTTACTGCAGTAGTACCGTCGTTAACGAAGTCGATAGCATAGTGCTTGGGAGCGTTGTTAGCAGTAGCAACTGCCACCTCATAGGTATTCTCGTTCTTTACATAGAACTTAACGCCAGAAACGGTGATGCTCTGATCCTGCTGGCAGGTAGCAATAGCATCCATCTCCAAACGATAGAGACCAGCGGGGAGGTTGAAGGTCTGTGAGATGCCATATGAGCCATCAAGGCTCTTAGCCCAAGTCCACTTCTCGCAGAAGTCTGAAATCTGGCTATCCTCGTTGCTATAAGAAGCACCAACAGGACTGTGGCCCATACCACCGGTATTGGTCCAACCTGTTACATCAATGTCGAATGAAGGATTGTTGATAACCTGCTCGGTAATGTCGATGGGGTTCTCAGGACTAGCCTCGCCAGCCTCTTCTTTCAACTCAGCCTCGAGGATGGCAGCCTTGAGCTGACCAAGAGCAGCCTGAAGCTCCTCTGCGGTAGCATCTGCATTATTGTAAACTGCGCTGATTGCAGTCATGTCAACTGACTTGGGAGCCTCTGATGCCAACTCAAAAAGTTCGCAACGAACCTTGTAAGCAGCAATCTTGGGACCGATAGTTGCAGCATCAGCGGGAGTAATGAACTTCCAGTAGATCTGAGCACCATCATCGGGATTTGCGTTGCAAACCACATTGATGTTACCCTCTGAAGGAGTACCCAAGAAAGTACCGTCCGCTGCCAAATCCTCCTGAGTCAAATCGAAGGTATAACCATCCTCGGCAGTACCATCTACAACCCAGGTCACACATCCCTGGGCAGGATCACCACTGGCATCAATATATAAATAAGGTTGGTCACCGCCAGCATTGGGGGCAATCACATTCTTACCACTATGCGTGCCACTAGCGGTAATAATGGTCCAAGTCTCATCCTCCTCATTATACTTCAACTTAAAGGTCAAGGGATTGGTTGACGTAAGTGAAGTCTGAGTTGCCCAAGGTGCAGATACCTTGTTACCACCGGTCATAAACAAACCGGCCTCTACATTGTAGAATACTACTTCTGCGCCATCTTCGATTTCAAGGCATCCCGACTCCATAGGATCGACGGGAATAGCCCAGTCTGACTGCGCATAACTGCATACGCCTGTAAACGACAAGGCTGCAGTAAAAGCATAGTGTAGAAATCTTTGTTTCATACTTAATTTAGTTAGTTAAAAAATTTAGTTTAAGATATAATGGTTTCTAATTTTTATATTTCGGTTAGCAAAAATAGTCTATTTTAGACAACATTGACGAATTTTCACTATTTCACGTTGCAAAATTAGCAAATATAATCAAAATATAATGCGAAAATTGTAACATAAACTATCAATATTGAAACAAACAATTTATTATCAACAAAAAAAGAAAAGCAAAATAAGACAACTTTTTGATAACTTTTCATCAAAATCGTTGATGCGCCATTTTACAAAACCCCAGCATTTACAAGGGTTTCCGATGAATTTGCACTAAATCAAAAAAAACTAACACGGAAAAACAATCAATCTTCATGGTGCACACGACCAGTACTCGATGTTCCTACGTATTCGCTCGGAGAATTACGGAGAAAACACGTGTAATCATCGGGGACTGACCGCAAGAATAATAGCATAAAATTACAACTAAAATATCAATATAGTACCATTTATCAACAATATTACGAATTTAATGGCAAATAAGAAGCAAAAGACACACATAATTTAAAAAAAAGAGTTAAATTTGCACATGAAAATCGTAACGACAATACTAATTCATCATAAAACTAACTTTTAAATGAAAAAAATCATTTCAGCCTTGGCTCTTTGCCTTGCGTCGATGACTGCCAACGCCATCGACCACAAAGGCATTACAACTAACCAAATCATTCAAGGCAATTTCACACTCGTTAATGGTGGCAAGCCCACCCCTATCTATTACAGTCAGAACGATGACAAAGGCGTAATCCGTGCCATTGAGAATCTGAGAACCGACTTCTCACGTGTCTGTGGCAACAAGCCTGAGGCAATCAGCAGCACAGACAAAAAAAACACGGCTATCATTATCGGAACGATGGAGAGTCCTGCCATAAAGGATCTCATCAAGAAGAAACTCATCAACGTAAACGAACTTAAGGGAAAGCGTGAGAAATACATCATGACTACCCTATCGCAACCCAACCAGAACATTGACGAGGCGCTCGTCATCGTGGGTAGCGACAAGCGAGGTACCATATACGGTGTGTACGAATTATCGGAGCAACTGGGTGTATCGCCATGGTACTACTGGGCAGACGTCCCCGTACAGAAGCAGCAGAACCTGTCAATCCAGAAGGGAACCTATACGGCAGGAGAGCCTGCGGTGACCTACCGAGGCATCTTCCTCAACGACGAGGCACCTTGCCTCACCACTTGGGTAAAGAACACTTTCAAGACCGACTTTGGTGGTCGTGAGTTCTACGAGCATGTATTCGAGTTATTGCTCCGCCTGCGCGCCAACTTCATGTGGCCTGCCATGTGGGGATGGGCTTTCTATGCTGACGATGACCAGAACAGCAATCTTGCCAACGAGATGGGCATCATCATGGGTACCAGTCACCACGAGCCCATGGCACGCAACCACCAGGAATATGTGCGCAACCGTAACAACTACGGTGCATGGGATTACACTACCAACAAGGAGGGACTTGACCGATTCTTCCGCGAAGGAATGGCACGTGCCAAGAATACGGAAGACCTCATCACCATTGGTATGCGTGGCGACGGCGACGCTGCCATGGGTGTAAAGGAGGGCGATGCCAACCAGAACGAGTACATCAAGAACAACATCAGTCTGCTTGAGAACATCATCAACAACCAGCGTCGCATCATCAAGGAAGAGACCGGACGACCTGCCAAGGAGCGTCCCCAGGTATGGGCTCTTTACAAAGAGGTGCAGACCTACTACGACTACGGACTGAAAGTGCCCGATGATGTTACCATCCTCATCTCAGACGACAACTGGGGCGATGTGCGCCATCTGCCCAATGCCGAGGAGCGCAAGCGCAGCGGCGGTTGGGGTATGTACTACCATGTGGATTACGTGGGTGCTCCCCGTAACAGCAAGTGGCTCAACGTAACACCCATCCAGAACCTATGGGAGCAGATGAGTCTGACCTATCAATACGGAGTGAACAAGCTATGGGTGCTCAACGTGGGCGACCTCAAGCCTATGGAATACCCCATCACCCTCTTCCTCGATATGGCATGGAGTCCCGAGCGATATACTGCCAAGAACCTGATGGAACATCCCGAGCAGTTCTGTATGCAGCAATTCGGTGACTTATTCCAAGGCATTGATGCCCTTGCCAACGTACAGGCCAAGGAGGCAGCACGCATACTCAACCTCTACAGCAAATACAACGGCCGTGTAACCGCAGAGATGCTCGACCGCAACACCTACAACCTGGAGAACGGCGAGTGGGCAAAGGTTGTCTGCGAATACAAGAACCTTGAGGCAGATGCCTTGCGCTTGTTCAACGAACTACCCAAGGAGAAACACGATGCTTACCAGCAACTCGTACTCTTCCCCGTTCAGGCCATGTGCAACATCTACGAAATGTATTATGCACAGGCCCAGAATCACAAATACTACCAGCAACGTCGCAAGGAGGCCAACTACTGGGCAGACGAGACTGAGCGTTGCTTCCGCCGTGACTCATTGCTTTGCGCACGCTACAACAAGGAGATGGCCAGAGGAAAATGGGATGGTATGATGATTCAGAAGCACATCGGTTATACCAGTTGGAATGACAACTTCCCCCGCGAGATGATGCCCAATGTTTACCGTGTAAAGGATGAGGACATGTGCCACGACGGATACGTGTTCCTTGCCTCTGACGAAACCAGCAAGAAGGGTTTCATTGCCATTGAGGCAGAGCATTATTATAGCAGTCAGGCTCCCGAGGGTGCCGAGTGGACCGTCATTCCTTCTATGGGACGCACTCTGAGCGCAATATCCCTGCAGCCTTATACCGTACGTCCCAACGGCGCTACCCTAACCTATGCCTTCCAACTTCCCGAAGGCGTCAACGAGGTTGAGGTGCACGTCATCACCAAGAGCACCTTGGCATTCGAGCGTACCGAAGGTCATCGTTATACCGTAGGATTCAAGGGAGGTGAAAAGACTGAGGTTAACTACAATGGCGACATGAACGAGGATCCTCAGAACATCCACCGCACATATTATCCCGTTGTGGCTCGTCGCGTTGTGGAAAAGAAAGTGCAACTTCCCGTCAAGAAGGATGCAGACGGAATCTGCTACCTCGAGATTTCACCCATCGAACCTGCCGTGGTGCTCGAGAAGATCGTCATCGACTACAAGGGCTACGAGAACCAGTACCTCTTCGGAAACGAGGCAAAGATGGCTCCCGTGAAGAACCCATTGGAGTTGCCCAGACCTCAAATGAGAGGTTTCCGACCCAGACAATAATAAGGTAATATTTATAACCAACGATACCCCAACCTCCTCATCTGCCAAGCAGAAGGAGGAGGAAGGAGGGAATCCCCAAACTAAAGAATATGAAATACAGAGAATTAGGAAAAACAGGCATGAAGGTGTCGAACGTAGCCCTGGGAGCATCATCTTTGGGTGGCGTGTTCCACTCGCTCAAGGAAGAGACAGGCATCCAGGCAGTTCACACCGCAGTGGACAATGGCATCAACCTCATCGACGTATCGCCCTACTACGGTCATTACAAGGCAGAGCAGGTATTAGGCAAGGCTCTCAAGGAGATTGAACGCAGTCGCTACTACCTTAGTACCAAGGTGGGACGCTACGGCAAGGACGGCAAGAATACCTGGGACTATAGTGGCGAGCGTGCTCGTCAGAGCGTGTACGAGAGTATGGAACGTCTCAACGTGGATCACATCGACCTCATCAACGTTCACGACATCGAGTTTGCTGACCTCGAGCAGGTCATCAACGAGACACTGCCTGCACTCGTAGCACTTCGCGAGGAGGGCGTGGTGAGTCACGTCGGTATTACGAACCTTACCCTTCGCCATTTCAAGTATATCATCGACCGCGTTCCCGCCGGAACCGTGGAGAGCGTCCTAAGTTTCTGTCACTACACCCTTAACGATGACGCATTGGCCGACTATCTCGACTACTTTGAAGAGCGTGGCATCGGCGTTATCAATGCATCTCCCTACAGTATGGGACTGCTGACACAGCGTGGTGCTCCCGATTGGCATCCTGCTCCCGCAGCACTCCAGCGCCTGGCACGCAAGGCCGTTGACTTCTGCAACAGTCGTGGCGTAGAGATTGAGAAGCTGGCCATGCAGTTCAGCGCTGCCAACGACCGCATTGCAAGTACCTTATTCAGTACTACCAATCCCGACAATGTACTCAAGACCATCGGTTACGTAGACGCACCCATCGACGAGGAACTCGTTGCTGAGGTACAGAAAATCCTCGAACCTGGTTACAGAGACACCTGGGTAAATTCATAAGTCATGAAAATTATAGACGCTCATTCTCACCTTTGGCTGCATCAAGACACCGAGGTGGGTGGCAAGAAGATTAAGACGCTGAAGAACGGACGCAGCATCTTTATGGACGAAGAGGTTCAGATGATTCCTCCCTTCATGATAGACGGTGTGAACTCTGCCGAGGTATTCCTTTCTAATATGGACTATGCGCAGGTTAGCGCATCCGTGGTGGTACAGGAAATCATCGACGGACAACAGAATGACTATCTGCTGGATGTTCAGAAGCGTTATCCCAACCGTTTCTTCACGATGGGAATGCCCGACATGAAGCATCTCTCGAACGGTGAAGAGGGAAAAGCGCAATTCCTCGAAGAGACACGCCAGCTTCTTGATCTCGGGTTTCGTGGCATAGCTATTCCTGGGCATCGCCTCACGGAGTCTGTCAAGACACTCGTTCCCATGTGCAAACTCTTGGAGGAGCGTGGCATCATCCTTGATATGTGCCTTGACGACAATGCACATCAAATTGCCGAGATGGCCGAGGTCATTCAAGAATGTCCCAACCTCAAGGTGGCTATCGGTCACTTTGGCATGGTAACAACTCCTACATGGAAGAACCAGATTCTATTGGCACGTGAGAGCAAGAATGTCACCATCGAATCGGGTGGCATCACATGGCTCTTCAACAGCGAGTTCTACCCCTACCCCAGTGCTATCCGAAGCATCAAGGAGGCTGCCGACCTCGTAGGTATGGACCGATTGATGTGGGGGTCTGACTACCCTCGCACCATCACCGCCATCACCTATAAGATGAGCTACGACTTCGTTACCAAGAGCACAGAGCTCACCGACAAGGAGAAAGCGCTCTTCCTGGGCGAGAATGCACAGCGTTTCTACGGGTTCGAAGAATTGGTAGAATTACCTTATATAAAAAATATGTCAGAGTAAAGGGAAGATTGAAGATTGAGGATTGAGGATTGAGGATTGAAGGTTGAGGATTGAGGATTGAAGGTTGAGGATTGAAGGTTGAGGATTGAAGATTGAGGATTGAAGATTGAGGATTGAAGGTTAATGATTCTATTTTCTCTCTTCCTCGACAATCCGAATGATCGAATAATCCAAAAATCAAATAATCCAAAACTCGGAAAAAACAAAAGGTTGAAGATTGACAATCTACCATTTAGAATAAAAATAATAAAACAGACCCATTGCCCCTGATTGGTCTCCCCCTTGGGGGATAAGAGAGGAGCTTACAAATATGAAAGCAATACAAACACCCGCACTTCAAAAGATTGAAGTAATCAATATCAACGAGCCTGCAGCTTTGGCTGCCGACGAGGTACTTATCCGTTTGCAGTACGTAGGTTTCTGTGGTTCGGACCTTAACACATGGTTGGGTCGTAACGGTATGGCAAAGGAAAATGTCATCCCCGGTCATGAGGTGGGTGCTGTCATCGAGGCTGTCGGTGCCAATGTACCCAGCACACTCAAGCCCGGAACGATTGTTACTGTCAATCCCTATACCAACTGTGGTCATTGTGCATCTTGCCGCAACGGTCGTGTCAATGCTTGTCAGCACAACGAGACGCTGGGAGTTCAGCGCGATGGCGCAATGCGTGAGTTGATGGCTCTGCCCTGGCAGAAGATTATCCCCGCAGAAGGACTCGACACCAAGACATGTGCCCTCATTGAACCCATGAGCGTTGGTTTCCATGCAGTTGACCGTGCACAGGTGCAAGATATTGACAAGGTAATGGTTATCGGTTGTGGTATGGTAGGTCTCGGTGCCGTAGTTCGCGCTGCGCTCCGTGGTGCTATTGTCATAGCTGCCGACATCGATGATGAGAAATTGGCTTTGGCCAAGCAGTTGGGTGCCACTTATGCCATCAACACCAAGACCGAGGATGCTCACGAGCGTTTGGCAGAATTGACCGAAGGTTTGGGTCCCGATGTCATCGTTGAGGCTGTAGGTAGCGTTCCCACCTACCAAATGGCAGTCAACGAGATTGCCTTCACCGGTCGCATCGCTTGTATCGGTTATGCCAAGCAGGATGCCTTGCTCCCCACACGACTCTTCGTACAGAAGGAACTCGATGTACGCGGTTCGCGCAATGCCATGCCCAGCGATTTCCGTGCAGTTATTCACTATCTGCAACAGAGCAACTGTCCTACCGACGAACTCATCTCTAAGGTTATCAAGCCTGAGGAGAGTCAGGAAACCATGGAGTATTGGTCACAGAATCCCGGTAAGGTGTTCCGCATCCTGGTAGATTTCACCAAATAACCAAGAACAGGAATTCCGATTTGCAAATTCGCACTCGAACAGACTATCCACATTATAATATAACATATTATTATCGCACTTACTTATGGAAAAGATCATACAATACGGTGAAGGCAACTTCCTTCGCGCTTTCGTTGACTGGATGATGGAAAAGGACAGCGTTGCTGTCGTAAAACCTCGTCCTGGCAAGGGTTTAGAGCGCCTCATCAGTCAGCAGTGTCGCTACTACGTTTGCGTGCAGGGCATGAAGGACGGTCAGGTAATTGATGATATCGAGAAGATGGAGAGCATCTCACGTGCCATCAATCCCTATGAGGAACATGATGAATACCTTTGTTTGGCAGAGCAGGAGAGCATCCGATTCGTTATCAGCAATACCACAGAGGCTGGTATCGCCTTCGACCCCGAATGCAAACTGACTGACGCTCCAGCATTGAGTTACCCTGGAAAACTCACGCAGTTGCTCTACCATCGCTGGCAACACTTCAAGGGCGCAAGCGACAAGGGAATCATCATCCTTCCTTGCGAGCTTATCTTCCACAATGGTAAGAATTTACAGAAGTGCATCAATCAATACATTGAACTCTGGGGACTTGAAGCAGACTTCCAGAAATGGGTAGCAGAATGCTGTCCTATCTACAACACCCTCGTGGACCGTATCGTGTCGGGTGCCCCCACCGAAGAGGAGCAACAACAGTTTGAGGAGCGTATCTCAAAAGAAGCAACTAACGCAAGTCAGGCTCCCATCTTCGTTAAGGCAGAACCCTACCACCTCTGGGTTATTGAGGCTCCTGAGACTGTACGTGCAGAGTTGCCTCTGCGTAACAATGACTTCAACATCGTCTTTACCAATGACGAGCATCCATACCACGAGCGCAAGGTTACCCTGCTCAATGCTCCCCATACGGTAATGTCAGCCTTAGGTACAGAATTGGGACTTGAGACCGTGCGCGACTGCATGCTTCATCCCGTTTTAGGCGCTGACCTTCAAAAGATGATGAATGAGGAGCTCATCCCTACCCTGTTGCCTATGGGTTTCAGCAAGGAAGAACTCGATGCCTATGCTCACGATATCACAGATCGTTTCCTCAACCCCTTCTTGCATCATCGACTCAGTTCCATCCGTTTGAACGCTATCTCCAAGTGCAAAGCTCGTCTTCTGCCTTCTATGGAACGTTACCTCGAACTCAATGGAACTATGCCCACCATGCTGACCAAAGGCATGATGTCAAACATTAGACTGGAAAGCTGATTATAGAGCAACAGACTACAGACAACGGACAACAGTCAAGCAAATGATTATCAACGAAAAAGATAACGTAGAGGTTCTTCTACAACCCGAAGAAGGAATTCCTGCAGGACACAAGCGTGCCTTGCACGACATTGCCGAGGGAGAGAACATCATCAAGTATGGTTACCCCATAGGCCATGCCACCCGTCTTATCAAGCAGGGTGAGTGGGTCAATGAGCATAACATTGCCACCAATCTGGAGGGAACGCTAGAGTATGCGTATCATCCCCAAAAGGATGCCAACGCAATTCCTCTCGCTGAGAAAGGGGAAGAATTGAAAGGCCAACCCCAGCAGTTTATGGGTTATCTTCGTCACAACTCACTATGTGGCATACGCAACGACATCTGGGTTATCCCTACTGTAGGTTGCGTAGCCTCACTGGCACAACGACTGGCCAAGGAGTTTACCGACCAAATGCAAGGTTTCTCAACCACTCTGGAAACATCCAATGCGGGAGAGACAGAAAGTATTTGCATCGCTTTCCCTCACACCTTCGGTTGCTCTCAGTTGGGATGCGACCACGAGCAGACACGACAGATACTTTATTCACTCATCACACACCCCAATGCTGGCGGTGTCCTCGTACTGGGTTTAGGTTGCGAGAACAACCAATTATCAACACTACGTGAGATGCTAGACGGCAAGATCGATCCATCACGCGTACGTTTCTTGGAAGCACAAAAGGTACAAGACGAGTTTGCCGAAGGCATGAAAATGCTTAACGAGATTCATGAGGTAGTCAGAAAAGACAAACGAGTCCCCCTCCCCTTCAGCATGCTCCGCATAGGTTTGAAGTGCGGTGGTTCTGATGGATTCTCTGGCATTACTGCCAATCCACTATTGGGACGTCTATCTGACACGCTTGTATCCAAAGGTGCAACGACCATACTCACCGAAGTGCCCGAGATGTTTGGTGCAGAAACACTTCTGATGGATCGATGCACAGACGAGGCAACTTTCCAAAAGACCGTGAAACTCATCAATGATTTCAAGGACTATTATCTGTCGCATAATCTTCCTGTGGGCGAAAACCCCTCTCCCGGCAATAAAGCAGGCGGTATCAGCACCCTCGAAGAGAAGTCACTGGGATGTGTGCAGAAAGGCGGTAGCGCCCCCGTCATGGATGTATTAGAGTACGGCGAAGCATTGAAAACACAAGGTCTCAACCTACTCTGTGCCCCCGGCAATGACCTCATAGCCAGCACAGCATTAGCCGCATCGGGATGTCAGATGGTACTCTTCACCACCGGACGAGGTACACCATTTGGAACTTGTGTACCTACGCTCAAAGTAAGCACCAACAACGAATTGGCCAACCAGAAGCCTCATTGGATTGATTTCAATGCAGGATGCCTGCTTACCGGTACATCATGGGAAGATGCTACACAGCAACTACTTCAGTTGGTTATCGATACCGCTAATGGAAAAGCATCTTGCAATGAGCAGAGTGGATATCA
>JAZUKS010000106.1:0-2042 GCA_045643405.1 Bacteroidaceae bacterium
CTTGAACGTGATAGAGGAGGTTATAAAGCTCAAAAATGAAGGGGTGTCCTTTAGGAAAATCTCGGAATACATGAAGGCCAAGGGGGTAAGCATGTCGCACACTACAGCACACGACCTCTACGCGGATTTCACTCCAAAAGAGGAACTTACTCCGGCTGTAGCATAATAGAACAGATAGGGGAGGCTCATCACCTCCCCATTTTTATTTGTTCTCCTTTGCGAGTCTGGCTTCAAACGCATCAAACTCCTCTGCAATATACTGGTCGAGAATCTTAGCCAGGTTGAATGTAGGGGGGAGTTAAAGCGGCATGGAAGATAACGGCGGCATATAGTGAGGATTCTTCTGCGTAGCGACTTATGCCTCATCTTACCCGCCGTGAAATTGTATGCCGCACCACAATAACATATTTCTCACAAGTTTTACTAAATTTGTGCACTTATCTGCAGCCCACTATTTGACGGCTGCACTTTTTGACATATTTTGGGGATAAGCGAAAATCGAAAAACGCCCTTACACAGCCGACAATCAAAGGAAGAATAAGCGTGTAGAAAGCTCTCTTGTGCGTTGTTTGGACGGCGGTTCGAGTCCGCCCATCTCCACAAATGGTGCTGTGTGCCAAATAGATATGGCAGATGGCCCCAAATTTAGGCCCAAAACGAAAGTTTTGAGCCTTTTCTTGTATCTGGGAGGCATTTTTTGAGATTACCGGTAAGACTATTCGTTTGAGCGACGGCTATCACGCAATTCGCATTCCATCACGGAACCGTCTGGAGGGCCATGAGGAGGCAGGGTACGTGGATAGCCCGACCTGCAGGGCGGGGCAAGACATCGGACATCCCCACAGAATGCCCTCCGTGGCATCCCATTGTGGAATGCGATTTACACCTTTCACCACCTGCCGCGAGACCCGCCGGATAACGGTGAAAACTATGCTCATGAACACCACATGGCATTGCATTCTACATACAAGGAGATCATTCAGTTGAGTATTGCTCGAACAGCTTGGCTATGCCGGCTTCATCAGAACTGCCCCCGTGAACAAGTATTCTGTATCGCAGGAGGACTTTGTCCCCCTTCTTGTAATATGTCGCCTTGTCATCTTCCGGCCACCAGTAAGGGGTCGGGGACATGAATCCGTAGTCGCGTGTGAACCACTTTGACGGGAAGCCGGGATTGCCGGGATGCTGCAGGATTGCGATGCCTTCCGCTCCACTCTGTCTCTCACCATAGTAGTCCAGCCAGGCGGCAGCGTCGCCGAAAGTACCATCCTCACCAGTCTTGCCATTACTGTTGACCATATGACCGCCCTGCTCGACGGAAATGTCGTTTGCCACTCTGACGCTGAGGAGAGAATGGTTGGTCTTGAGTATGGTCACATCCATCAGCATCTCCATCTCGATTTCGAAATCGATACGGTAAAGGTCTTTCGAAGGTGAACTGATGGTGATCTTGCGCCTGTCAATGACAGGAGCCTCCGCATCGGGGCGCTTCCAGATGCACTCGTCCTCTATCACAGCTTTGTCGCCACCAGTCTCGATGACACGTGCTCCCACTGAAATGATTCTGCCACGCTCAAGGCCTTCCTGCCAGTAGTTGCCGCCGTTCAGCAAGTCACAACCGAAGAAAAGCGAAGAGTGATGAGGGTAGAGACCGTTTCTCATGCTGGTAAGACTGCCTCCGGACACGGGCCCGTTTACTGGAAAGAAGAATGGGTATTTCTCATCATCCTCGAACCGGTAGCTTGTAAAGAAGGCATCACCGATGGTGACATCTATCCTGTTGCCTATGCGTTCTGCATTCACAGGCCGTTCCTGTGCGACAGAAAGCATTGCTGTAATTGTAAGCAGCACGGCTGCTGATAAGATTCTTTTCATAGCGGTTTGATATTAAATTAATAATCTATCGAAGGCTTGCCGGTCCAAGTCAGGCTTTCTTTTTTTCGAACAGACTGACGATCCAGTCACGGCAGCGTGAGAGAGGGATGTTGAGAAGTTTGTCTATCAGTATGCAGACTGCGAAGATCGCCAATGACAGCAGAAGG
>JAZUKS010000107.1:0-14129 GCA_045643405.1 Bacteroidaceae bacterium
GCTCACCAAAGTTGAGAAGAAAGAATACACTCCACCTTGGGCAAAACCCCTCATCGGCATCGGCATCTTCACCCTAATCTTCCTCGCCATCCGTATCTACAACCGTATTCGTCACCCTACATAAAATTATTATTACTAAAGTTATGCACCTTTGATGAGGAAGAGCCATCATAACAAAACAATGCCAAGGCTGTTTCGCCCTGGCATTATTTTTGTTTTAGCTCTATATTCCCCCAAGTGGGGATAATGAATCGAAGTGAATCACTTCTTCTCCCACGCCTCGATCTTATCCTGGTTTTCGAGCAGGAAGTCGATGTCGTCGAGGGCATTCATCAAGCAGTACTTCTTGTACGAGTTGATGTCGAAGTGTTCGCTCTTGCCGGTAGCAAGGTTGGTGACGGTCTGGTTGGGCACGTCAACCTTCACCTCTGCCTGAGGATTCTTGGCAATGGTGTCGAACAACTCCAGCTGGAACTCGCGGCTCACGATGACGGGCAGCACGAAGCAGTTGAGCAGGTTATTGCGGTGGATATCAGCGAAAGAGCTGCTGATGACCACGCGTACGCCATAGCCAGCAATGGCCCAGGCAGCATGCTCACGGCTCGAACCGCTACCCCAGTTCTGACCACCCACGATGATCTCGTGGATGCCCTTGCTGGGAGCCTCCGAAAACTCGGGCTGGTTCATCACAAAGTCTGCCACGGGCTTACCCTCTGCATCATAGCGAAGGTCGTGCATGAAAGCATCGCCGTAGAACTTGGGGTCACGAGTGGTGAATGCCAAGTAGCGGGCAGGTATAATATTATCGGTATTGTTGTTGTCAATTGCAATGGGAATGCAGGTTGACTGGATGATATCAAATTTCTGTTTTGCCATAGTTGTTTCAGATTTTACGAGGATCAGTAATCACACCTGTGATGGCACTTGCTGCCACGGTGAGGGGACTTGCCAGGACGGTGCGGGCACCAGGACCCTGACGACCTACGAAGTTACGGTATGAGGTTGAGATGCTAAGCTTGCCGGCAGGCACCTTGTCGGGGTTCATGGCCAGACAGCTTGAGCAAGAGGGAAGACGAAGCTCGAAGCCTGCCTCCTCAAGAATCTTGTCGATACCCTCGTCGATGATCTGCTGACGTACCAACCATGAGCCGGGCACCAGCCAAGCCACCACGCTGTCGGCCTTCTTCTTACCCTTCACCACGCTGGCAAAGGCGCGGAAGTCCTCGATGCGGCCATTGGTACAAGCACCCAGGAAGCAGTAGTCCACCTTGACGCCTTCCAACTTCTGACCGGGCTCAAACTGCATGTAGTCCAACTGGCTCTTCAGCTGTGCCTGCTCTGCCTCGCTCAGACCCTCCATAGTGGGAACAGTGCCGTCGATGGCAATACCTGCACCGGGGTTGGTGCCATAGGTGATGCGGGGAGCAATGTCTTCGGCACGGTAGGTTACCTCCTTGTCGAACACGGCATCATCGTCGCTCTTCAAGGTCTTCCAGTATGCCACAGCCTTGTCCCACTCCTCACCCTTGGGAGCATACTCACGTCCCTTGAGGTACTCGAAGGTGGTCTCATCGGGAGCAATGATACCGGCACGGCTACCCATCTCGATAGAGAGGTTAGAGAGGGTGAGACGGCCCTCCATAGACATATTGCGGATGGTGCTACCTGCATACTCCACAGCATAGCCGGTGGCGCCGCTGGTGGTCATCTGAGCCATGATGTAGAGAGCCACATCCTTGGCGGTAGTACCCTTGGGCAGCTCGCCCTCAATGTTGATGCGCATGGTCTTGGGCTTTGACTGCAGGATGCACTGGCTGGCCAGCACCTGAGCCACCTCGCTGGTACCGATACCCATGGCGATGGCGCCTACGGCACCATGGGTAGAGGTGTGTGAGTCGCCGCACACGATGGTCATGCCGGGCAAGCTCAACGCCTTCTCGGGACCTACCACATGGATGATACCGTTATCCTTGGTGCCCATGGCGAAATGCTTGATGCCGAACTCCTTGCAGTTAGCCTCAAGTGTCTCCACCTGCTTGCGTCCCACGGGGTCATTGATTACCTCCTGCTGGTCGCTGGGTGTGTTATGGTCGGGCATTGCCACCACATGGTCGGGACGGAACACCTTGATGTTCTTGTCTCTCAACGTGTCGAATGCCTGAGGGCTGGTTACCTCATGCGCATACAGACGGTCAATATACAACTGTGTGGGACCATCCTCCACGTTCTGAATCACGTGTGCATCCCAGATCTTGTCGAAGAGGCAAGACCCCCTTCCGTCCCCCTTTAGGGGGAAACGGTCACATTTTTTCTCTGACATATTTATATGAAATTATTTAATTAATTTTACCAATAGCTGACATCCTCATTATCTATTTAAATGCTCGTATATCTCACTGATTACGCCATCAATGTCTTGAAGCACTTCCTCATTAGCAAATCGGATGACATCATATCCCATATTTCCGAGCCATGCAGTTCTAACCTCATCATCAGCTTCTTGTCTTGGTTCGGCATGATAACCGCCATCTACTTCAATGACCAGCATAGAATCTGGGCAGAGAAAGTCAACAATATACTGTCCTATAATATGTTGGAACAGAAATTTATGACCTGTCTTGTTATTTTTCAGTTCACTCCACAGAACACGTTCTGCGTCTGTAGGATTCTTCCTGTTTTCTCTCGCCCACTCTTTCAGTTGCCCATAATAAGCTGGATCTGCTGTCTGATAGGGATATTTATTATACATTTATGTTTTCCCCAAACTGAACGAACACCTTCAGCCATTTTCGAACCAAAATGAAACGCAATCAGAATTCATCATTTAAATATCCCTGATTAATCATCAAATGTTCCGACTCAATCACTAGGACATTCCCGGTTTCATCATCAATTCGATGCCTAATATTGACGCTAGGACTTTTCGTCATCCAAAGGTATCCGCTTCCCCCTAAAGGGGGACGGGAGGGGGTCCGCCTTATTTCTTAAACTTGTTTATGCAGTCAATATAAGCCTCTACGCTTGCCTTGACCACATCAGTATCGGCACCGAAACCGTAGTACACGCGACCATCGTACTCTACCTGCATGTGAACCTTACCGGTATCATCGCTACCCTTCGAGATAGCCTGAATGGTAAACTCCTTCAGCGTCATCTCCTTCAGGATGATCTTCTTGAGAGCACGGATGGCAGCATCTACAGGACCGTTGCCAGTAGAGCAAGCCTCAAACTTCTGACCACTGATGTCCAAGCCCAGAGATGCAACGCTCTTTGAGCCTGCCCCCATGCCGGTAGAAACCTGCAGGAAGTCCAACTTGATGGCATTCATAGCCGAACGCTCAGCACCAGCCAATACCAGGATGTCATCGTCGGTAACCTCCTTCTTCTTATCAGCCAACTTCAGGAACTCCTGATACAGGGCATCCAACTTCTCGCCTTCTACCTCAACACCGTTGATGCTCAGACGATGCTTTAAAGCCGCACGACCAGAACGAGCTGTCAGCACGATTGCGTTATCGTCGATACCTACTTCCTTGGGATCCATGATCTCGTATGTAGACACATTCTTCAGCACACCATCCTGATGAATACCGCTCGAGTGAGCAAAGGCATTCTTACCCACAATAGCCTTATTGGGCTGTACGGGCATGTTCATCAGCGAACTGATCATACGGCTTGTGGGATAAATCTTCTGCGTATTGATGTTCGTCTCAATACCCAGGTCGGGATGAGTCTTGAAGATCATAGCCACCTCCTCAAGCGAGGTGTTACCTGCACGCTCACCGATACCGTTGATGGTAACCTCCACCTGACGAGCACCACCCAGCACACCACTCACGGTGTTGGCTGTAGCCATACCCAGGTCATTATGACAATGGGTAGAGAGGATTGACTTACCTGCAGAGAAAGCATCAACATGCTCATAGAGGTATTTAATCTTATCGTAGTACTCATTGGGAACACGGAAACCGGTGGTGTCGGGGATGTTACAAACGGTTGCACCTGCCTTGGTCACAGCATCGATGACGCGAGCCAGATACTCGTTGTCGGTACGACCTGCATCCTCAGCATAGAACTCTACGTCCTCAACATACTTCTTGGCATACTTTACGGCTGCCACGGCACGCTCGATGATCTCCTCACGGTTCGAGTTGAACTTAAACTTGATATGGCTGTCGCTCGTACCGATACCTGTATGTATACGCTTGTGCTTGGCATACTGCAAAGCCTCTGCTGCTACGTCGATGTCCTTCTGTACGGCACGTGTCAAGGCACAGATGGTAGGCCATGTCACAGCCTTACTGATCTCAATCACACTGTTGAAATCGCCGGGTGACGAGATGGGGAAACCTGCCTCGATAACGTCCACGCCAAGTGCCTCCAACTGGCGAGCCACCTGAATCTTCTCAACGGTATTCAACTGGCATCCGGGCACCTGCTCACCATCGCGCAGGGTTGTGTCAAAAATGAAAAGTCTGTCACTCATATCTTTTTACGCTTAAAATTTAACCATTCAAATGCACATAGCGGAGGTGGTAATTCACGAACTCAACTATGAACGCTGTTACATACTCTCTCTTCGCGTGTGTGTTTACGCGCGAAACGGACGCAAAGATACAAAGAAAAAGAAAAACACGCAAATTATTTGCCGTATAATTACAAAAACACCTCATAACAAACACCATAAACGATTTTATTGCAAACTTTTCGCGAAAAACGCAATAATAACTGAATTATATTGCTTATCTTTGCGTTACATTCTGCCAACGAATTTGTTCATGCGGGATGAATACTAACATGAAGCGGAAACTGTGATTTACAAGATAAACGATACCATAGAGCAACTTAGCGAGCAAGACGTTGCAGAGCTCCTGCCTCTGCTTCCTGACTGGCGCAGAGAACAAGCGTTACGTTTCAAGCACCTTAGCGGACAGCGAGAGTGTGCCGTCTCGTATCTCTTGCTCTGCCAGATGCTCAGCAAAGAGTATGGCATTTCACAGCAACCTCACTTCATCATTGGCACCCATGGCAAGCCGTCGCTCCATGAATTTCCCCACATCCATTTCAGCATCAGCCATTGTCGCGAGGCTGTAATGTGTGCCGTAAGTTCGCACCCTATCGGAGCCGACATCGAGCGTCGTCGTACCCTGAAACCAGCACTCATCAACCACACCATGAACGAGAATGAGAGTGTGCAAATACAACAGAGTTCCGACCCCGAATTGGAGTTCACAAAACTATGGACAGCCAAGGAAGCAGTAGTTAAACTATCGGGCGAGGGATTATCACATAACATTACTGATATTCTTGATGTTGCATCTGACAACAACATTATTATAGAAACATCGGTAAATAAAGAGAATACCTATGCTTACAGCTTAGCATATACAAATTTATAATATAAGTCAAATATAACTATGAAAAAGCAATTCATTACCATGATGTTGGCCATTGCCTCAACGGCTGTGGCGCAAAATCCCAATCCCATCAAAGTGAACCAGGTGGGTTATGCAACCAACGACAACAAAACCGCCTCGATTGAAGAAAGCGGATGGGCAAAAAACTACACTATCACCAACGAAAAAGGCAAGCGTGTATGGAAAGGAACTGCCGTTCGCACAAGCGAGTCACCATGGTCAAAGAAGAAGCGCGCCATCATCGATTTCTCGTCTGTCACCACACCGGGCACATACACGCTGAGCAACGGCAAGGACAAGCAACAAATCATCATAACGGCCAACCCCTACACTGAACTGTCGAAGGCTGCCATCAAGGCATTCTATTACCAGCGTAGCGGAGAAGCCATAGAAGCAAAGTATGCCGGACAATACGCCCGTCCTGCTGCTCACCTTGACAACAATGTCATGATTCACCCCAGTGCAGCTTCAGAAGGACGCCCTGCAGGCACCATTATACAGAGTCCTGGCGGTTGGTATGACGCTGGCGACTACAACAAGTACATCGTCAACTCTGCATACACTATCGGCATCATGCTGGATGCCTACGAGATGTCTCCCGAATACTTCAACAATCTTAACGTCAACATCCCAGAATCGAGCAACGTAACACCCGATTTGCTGGACGAGATTGCCGTCAACCTGCGATGGATGCTTACCATGCAGGACCCTGCCGACGGAGGTGTCTACCACAAGCTCACTACCCCGAATTTTGAAGGATTCATCAAGCCTTCTGAATGCAAGCAACAACGTTATGTGGTAATGAAGAGCACAGCAGCAACGCTCGACTTTGCAGCCACAATGGCAAAGGCTTCGCGCATCTACTCACGTTTCCCGTCATACAAAGCTATGGCTGACGAAATGATGAAAAAGGCATGCAAGGCATACGAATGGGCAAAGAAAAACAAGGAAGTTTATTATCGTCAGGAGGTCATGAACCGCGACTTCGATCCCGATGTTCAGACTGGCACTTATGGCGACAACCGCGTCAACGACGAATTCTTCTGGGCGGAGGTAGAACTCTTCCTTACCACCAAGGACATGAACTATGTGCAGGACTTCATGTACAACTACGATCAGTACAAGTTTAGCAATCCTTCTTGGGGCAATGTAATGGGATTGGGTTTCTTCTCTGCCGTGGCAGCATGCAAGCAGGCTGACATGCCTTATGCGTACGAGTTGAAGAACCTACTGACTCAACAGATCTGCGAAGTGGCAGACGGATACATTGCTACCCTACCCAATTCATGTTTCGACAGTCCTTGCGGAAACTCTCCACGCGACTTCGGATGGGGTTGCAACGGCGAACAGGTTTGCGGAAAGGGAATTATCTTGTTATACGCCTATGACTTAACCGGTAATAGCAAGTATCTGGATGCTGCCAAGAAAGTGGCAGACTTCCTTTTGGGTCGTAACGCCACTGGATACTGCTTCGTGACAGGTTTCGGAACCTTCTCACCCATGCATCCTCACCATCGCCTTTCGGAATCAGATGGTATAGAAGCTCCCCTACCCGGTTTCCTTGTTGGTGGTCCTAATCCCGGACAGCAAGACAGGGCAGAAGTTCCCAACTATCCATCCAACCAACCCGACGAGTCGTACTACGACAGCATGCCCTCGTATGCATCCAACGAGATTGCCATCAACTGGAATGCAACACTCGTTGCCTTCATTGGTTGGCTGTCATCAACTTACAAATAAAGAAACTATCCAACAAAAAACGCCTGCTCGATTGAGCAGGCGTTCTTCTATTCTCTGATCTGTTCTTCTATCATCTGTATTCAATCTACAACCTTCAAGTCTTTTCGTTGCGCTAGATAATCCATGCACAAGGAATTAAAGGATGGTTGAACAAGCTGTGTTTACTCCCACTCGATGGTTGCTGGTGGCTTTGAAGAAATGTCGTAGCAAACGCGATTCACACCCTTCACCTTGTTGATGATGTCGGTAGAAACCTTAGCCATGAAGTCGTAGGGAAGATGTGCCCAGTCGGCAGTCATGGCATCGGTTGAGGTCACGGCACGAAGAGCAACGGGATTCTCGTAAGTACGCTCATCGCCCATAACACCTACGCTGCGCACCTCACTGAGGAGGATGGCACCTGCCTGCCAAATCTGGTCGTAGAGGCTAACCTCAATCTCACCATTCTCCATATTGGCGGGAACACCAGCTGCCAGCACACGACGTGCCTCCTCGCCTGAAAGCTTCACCTTATACTCACGCAAACCGCGGATATAGATGTCATCGGCATCCTGAAGCACACGTACCTTCTCGCGAGTGATAGCACCAAGGATACGAACGGCCAAACCAGGACCGGGGAAGGGATGACGGGTGATGAGATGCTCGGGCATACCGAGTGAACGGCCTACGCGACGAACCTCATCCTTGAACAACCACTTCAATGGCTCGCAGAGTGAAAGATGCATCTCTTCAGGAAGACCACCCACGTTGTGGTGACTCTTGATAACCTTACCGGTGATGTTGAGCGACTCGATACGGTCGGGGTAGATGGTGCCCTGTGCCAACCACTTGGCATCGGTAATCTTCTTTGCCTCGGCATTGAACACCTCAACGAAGTCACGACCGATGATCTTACGCTTCTTCTCGGGTTCGGTAACGCCTTCAAGGTCGCTAAGGAACTTCTCGCTGGCATCAACGCCAATCACGTTAAGACCCAGGCACTCATAGTCATTCATCACGTCAACAAACTCGTTCTTGCGCAGCATACCATGATCCACGAAAATACAGGTAAGCTGGTTGCCGATGGCACGGTTGAGCAATACAGCTGCAACACTACTGTCCACACCACCCGAGAGACCCAGGATGACGCGGTCGCTGCCAATCTGCTCACGCAGTTCCTTAACGGTTGACTCGATGTAGTTGTCGGCACTCCAATCCTGCTTGCCACCGCAGATGTCCACCACGAAGTTCTTGAGCAACAGAGTGCCCTGCACGCTGTGGAACACCTCGGGATGGAACTGAACTCCCATCACAGGGCAATGTCCGTCGTACTGTCCCATCAAGCTTGCGTCCTCGCAATAATAGGCAGCATTCTCAACGGTTTCGGTCGAGGCAACCACCTTGGCTCCCTGGGGAATGACGGTGATGGTATCGCCGTGGCTCATCCACACCTGACTGTTGTCATCGAAACCCTTGAACAAGGGGCACTCCTTGTTGATGGTGGTGAGGTTCTGACGACCGTACTCGCGACTGCCGGCAGGCTCCACATTACCGCCATTGTTGTACGAGATGAACTGTGCGCCATAGCAGATACCCAGCACAGGCAGTTTACCCGTAAACTGGGTAAGGTCTACCTTGAAAGCCTGAGGATCGTACACGCTGAAGGGGCTACCCGCCAGAATGACGCCAATAACACTCTCATCGCCAACAGGAAATTTGTTGTAAGGAAGGATCTCGCAGAACGTATCCAACTCACGCAAGCGACGTGCAATGAGCTGAGTAGTTTGGCTTCCGAAATCCAGAATAATAACCTTCTGTTGCATTATTTCTTTGATTTAGAGAATTATCAGACACGCATTCAAGATTGCAACAAACCATGCAATATGAATTCTGTCGCAAAGGTACTCAAAAAAATAATGAGTAGCAAAATTTAACGCTAAAGAATACACCTATTCACGGAAAAAAACTCTCAAACAGCATCGTGCAAGCAACATCAAGCATCCTACCATCAGGCATGCGTACACTACCCACTCCCTTCGTACTTCCCCTTAGATTGGTTCGTAGAATCTTCATTCCATCGCCATCGGTTCTCCATCGTTTCGATGGACAATCGATGGACAATCGATGGAGAATCGATGGACAATCTCCAAGTAAAGCACGGAGGAAGAGTGGAGAAGAAATTGGGGAAAAGTAGGGGAAGAGTACGCTCGCTTCACACCTCAACGGTAGCGTAACAAATCACAGAGGCACCCTTGCCGATGTAACAAAAGTATCAGATTCCCACAAACGCATCTGCCTGGTCGAGGGTGTCAAGCTTACCAACATCCATCAGCCGAAGACCGGGTTGCACGTAACCACGGATGCAACGGGTGGCACACTCCTTGAGGTAAAAGTCGATGATGCTGAACTTGTCGGGCCATGACTGCATAAGAGGTAGCATGGATGTGCTCATCTGATGAATGCCCGCAAAAGCGAGTTTGCGGTATTTTGAAGGATCAAGATGGGGGTATGGCGACTTCACCTCGCCCGTCTTGATGTTGGTCCAACCTACCAGGCGCATGTCATCATCAAAGAGCAGGTAACGTTGCGTAACGCGCTCACTAACAAGCAGAACAGCATCAGCATCGTGACCTTTACTCCAAAAGTCGCTGAGATTGACATTAGAGAGAATATCCACATTATGGATGAGGAATCTGTCGGTATCCTCAAGCAAGGGCGAAGCATGGCGGATACCTCCACCCGTCTCAAGAAGTTCACTTCGCTCGTCAGAAAAACTTATGCTAAGACCCTGTGCATTCTGTCCTGCCCATTCCTCAATCATATCGGCAAAATGGTGTACGTTGATGACAAAGTCGTCAAAGCCTGCCGATGAGAGTTTCTCAATAACATGTTGCAACAAAGGCTTACCAGCAACAGGCACCAATGCCTTGGGCATGGTGTCGGTCAATGGTTTCAAACGAGTGCCTAAGCCGGCGGCGAAAATCATTGCTTTCATTCGAGGAGTTTGGGAAGTTAGAGAAGTTAAAGAAGTTAAAGGACGATAGTCTGCTAAGTGAGAGATGCTCAATATTTCAGCTTACTCGGAGCCAGGAAACGTCCCATTGGTAACGTCTCATCGGGCAGAAAAGACTTGTTGGATGTTTTGCTCACGATGGGTGACCTGCACCTCAATGCCAAACTTGTTATGAATGTGCTCTGCCAAATGCTGGGCACTATACACACTACGATGCTGACCGCCCGTACAACCGAAGCAGAACATCAAACTGGTGAAACCGCGCTGTATGTAACGATTGACGTGCGCATCGGCCAACTTATAGACGCTATCGAGGAAGGTAAGAATCTCTCCGTCGTCCTCCAAGAAACGGATGACGGGTTCATCAAGACCCGTGAGTTGCTTGTAAGGTTCATAACGACCAGGGTTGTGAGTACTGCGACAGTCGAAAACATAGCCACCGCCATTGCCACTCTCATCCTCGGGAATGCCCTTACGGAATGAGAAACTGAACACCTTAACCACCAGCGGTCCCTTGCCATCGTATTTTGAGAAGGTGGCAGGACCATCGGAAGGATGAGGTTTGTAGGGATTGACGTCGGTGGTGCGATAGCCATCGGCACGTTCAACAGGAAGCAGAGGAACAGGCGCAAACTGAGGCAACTGAACCAGGGCGGTAAGCACCTCCTTCAGATAAGGATAGGGACAACCGTCCTCGTCAAGCAACTTACGCAGGTTCTGCATGGCGGGAGGAATGCTCTCAAGGAAATGCTTCTTGCGCTCGAAATAACCGCGGAAACCGTATGCACCCAAAACCTGCAGGAGGCGGAAGAGCACGAACAACTGCAAACGCTTGCGGAACTTCTTCTCGTCGACCTCGGTATACTGTTTCAAAGCGTTGACGTACACATCAATGAGTTCGCGACGCAGATCATCGGAATACAAGGCGGATGCCTGCCAAAGGAAACTTGCCAAATCGTACTGCACAGGACCGCGACGCCCGCCCTGGAAATCGATGAAATAAGGGTTACCCTCTGCATCGAGCATCACGTTGCGCGCTTGGAAATCACGATAGAGGAATGATTCGGAACGATCGCTCACAATGTCTTTTGCCAGGAGTTGGAAGGAAGCCTCCAACTTCAGTTCATGGAAATCGAGCCCTGTTGCCTTCAGGAAACAATACTTGAAGTAATTGAGGTCAAAGAGCACATTCGTCTTATCCATCTCTGCCTGCGGATAGCATTGTGAGAAGTCCAATCCACGTGCACCACGAATCTGCAGATTAGGCAACTGTGCAATGGTGCGTTTCAGCAACTCCTTTTCATGTTGCGTGTAGCGGCCACCCGCATCGCGTCCCGACTTCAAGGCATCAAACAAGGAAGTACTGCCCAAATCGGTTTGCAGGTAACGCAATCCATCGTCACTCACCTTCAAGACCTGCGGAACAGGCAACTGGCGCTGGTTGAAATGGCCAGCCAGATAGCAGAAAGCATGATTCTCATCACGGCTGGTTCCTACCACACCGATAACGCTCTTGCCATCCGAACCCGTCATGCGAAAATACTGACGGTTGGAACCAGAACCCGCAATGGGAGTGCATTGCGATGCCTCGTTTCCACTATATTCCTTAAATAATACAAGCAGTTTTTCCATTTTCCGTTGTCTGTTTTGAGTCGTCGTTGTCGATTTTATATAACGCACTTTTTGAAGACGTTAAAAGTCGACGCAGAGACGCAAAGTATTTTGCTATTTTGATGAAGACTAACGTTTCGACTTATTGTCTCGTTGACTCGTTGCCCCCAAAGACTCATTGCCCCAAAGATTCGAAGACCGCTATTCCTTATTCTTCCAAATCTTCATCACCTTATTGCGCACGGCAATGATGTTGATGATGCTCACCACGACAAACAATGCCAAGCCAAGCAGAATGGCGGGCATCAAACCGCTGGTATCCATCTCGGGGAACACGCTCCAAAGCATGTCGAGATAGTAGTGGCGGATAACACCAAGCAATACGATAGAGATGATGAGCACAAAAGCGTTCATACCAATGGTGAGCAACTGGTATGGCATGCTGACCTTGGCAGGAGAATAACCAATAAGCAAGAGATTCTGAAGCTTCTGCGTGTTCTTCTGGACAAGAAGATAGATGCTTAGCATCAGAATGTAGAAAGACAACATACTGATGAGCAAACCGATACCCATCACGATACCACTAACGATGCGAAGGAAGAACATCGTCTTACCCGCATCAAGCTTATCCTCGGCAATCTCATAACCCTTATCCGCAAAGTATTGCATGATACGGTCGTCGGCAGGATTCTTGACCTGCACAATGAGACGTGTGGGCGAAGCGTCCTCGGAAGGAGCGAACTTGGCATTACTCCAACTGATAAACTCCTCGGGAGCCAGAATGGTGTTGAGGCGGTTGCTGAATCCCACTACAGTACCCGTAAAGTGCTGTTCCATGCCATTGCCACGGATGACGATAATCATCTGGACAAGATTTGCCAAGTCCTCAGAGATCTTGGGCAAAGACTGTGTGGGAGCGAAACCGAAGTTATAGATGGCCAGATAAGAACGGGGCAGTACGATAGGCACAACACCCTCTGCCTCGTTGAAATGCCATTGCTGTGACTTTACGTCGATAAACTCATCGGGTACCGACTCAAAAAACATGTCGGTGCTGAAAGAGGGTTGTCCATTGATGCCAAAGGCGGCCGCCACACGATACTGCGAAGCTGTGAACTTACCCACTCCACTGGCAAAAGGCTGATCCTCGATATCCTTAATCTCTTCATTGCTGAAGGTGGATGATGAACCCGCAATGCCACCCAGTGTGGAAATAGACTTAGAAACGATGAGATAATCGTTCTTGATGAAACTGTCCTCCTGTGAGAAGGCAGGTTTCACGTCTTGATAGAACTGAACCGAAAGCAACACAATGAGCATTCCCAGCAAGTTGGCAAAGAAGAATCCAACCAACTGTCCGATACTGATATGCTGACGTAAGAGTTTCCAAACAAGTTTCATAATCAATTTAACTTAACATTTACAAGCGGAAAACCTTTTCGTAAGGCAAATCCATGTGTTTACCGATACTTGTCACAATGACACCAGCTCCCTGAGCCTTGGCTTCCTGCATCATGATTTCCGCCATAATGCGACTATTGGTCTCGTCAAGATGACTAATAGGCTCATCGGCCAGAAGGAAATCGAAAGGCTGAACCAAAGCACGGATCATAGCAACGCGCTGTTGCTGACCGAAGCTCATCTTACCAATCTTCTGATTCACCTTATCGGCAATGCCAAGAGCATCAAACCACTCAAGAATCTGCTTCTTGGGCTTGAAATTGGTGAGGTTGTTCTTTATCTCCACATTCTCCATTGCGGTAAGTTCGGGGAAGAGACGCAACTCCTGGAAGATGTGGCTCAACGATGTCTTGCGAATCTGCACCCACTTAGAGGTGGAATACTTCTTGATGTCCTCCTCGTCGAAGAGAATCTGACCAGAGAAGTCGTGACGGTAGCCAATGATGTAGCTACACATGGAACTCTTGCCCGTTCCGCTGTTAGCCTCTACCAGATAGAGATGACCACGCTCGAATACGGCATTTGTCTGCCAAATGTCACTCTGAATGTCGGTTCGCTGTGCAAACACGTTAGGAAGAGCATTCTGAAGCGTTATTCGATTCATTTTTTCAAAAATTTATTTAAGTTTCGCAAGTTAACTTGCTCACTTTTTTAGAAGTTAAAGTAGTTAAAGGAGCCTGCACATTAACTCCTTTAACTACCAAAAGGTTTGCAAATAGGGCGGTTTCCCACCCTATCTGTTTGTTGTTATTACTTCAGCATCCCCACAACAAAGTCCTTACCGTCCTTAACAGACAGGGTGAACTCCATGTGGCCAGGAAGTGTAAAGACTGCATTAAAGCGGTCGAGCTTAGAAAGACGACCAGCGAGCATAACGCCCATGCCACGCTCCATCTTAGGAAGAAGCA
>JAZUKS010000108.1:0-16828 GCA_045643405.1 Bacteroidaceae bacterium
GGCACAAGCTGATGGACTGGCAGAGATTATCCTCATCGGTAATCGCGAAGAGATTCTGACTCTGGCCGACAAACTCGGTCTCAGCCACGTAAAGGATTGCACCATCATTGACCCCGCTACCAGCGAGAAGACTGAGGAGTATGCTCAGTTGCTCTTCCAGCTGCGTCAGAAGAAGGGCATGACCATCGAGAAGGCTCGCGAGCAGGTCATGGATCCCCTCTATTTCGGTTGCCTCATCATCAAGAGTGGCGACGCTGACGGACAGATTAGCGGTGCCCTCTCTACCACCGGAGACACCCTTCGTCCCGCCCTTCAAATCATCAAGTGCGCTCCCGGCATCAGTTGCGTGAGCGGTGCCATGCTGATGATTACAGACAAACCCGAGTATGGAGAAAACGGTATCCTCGTAGTAGGTGACGTTGCCGTTACCCCCATGCCCGATGCCAACCAGCTGGCACAGATTGCCGTTTGTACCGCACAGACTGCCAAGAGCGTAGCAGGTTTTGCTGACCCCCGCGTTGCCATGCTTAGTTTCTCTACCAAGGGAAGTGCCAAGCATGAGGTTGTTGACAAGGTAGTAGAGGCTACCAAGTTGGCAAAGGAGTTGGCTCCCGAACTGAAGATTGACGGTGAGTTGCAGGCTGATGCAGCCCTCGTTCCTTCAGTAGGCGAGAAGAAGGCTCCCGGTTCTGACATTGCCGGTCACGCCAACGTTCTCGTCTTCCCCTGCCTCGAGGTGGGCAACATCGGTTACAAGCTCGTTCAGCGCTTGGCTGGTGCCGATGCCATCGGCCCCATCCTTCAGGGTATCGCACGTCCCGTCAACGACCTCTCACGCGGTTGCTCTGTTGACGACATCTACAAGATGGTTGCCATCACTGCGTGCCAAGCACAAGACGCTCGCTAACGAGCGTCTTGAAGTGAAAAACGAAAAGTGAAAAGTACTAGATGAGAACATTATGGAGACCACCAATGGGTCCATTCTATCAACCAAGAGCAATGCGTTCGCAGACCGCATCATCAAAATGGCCGGGTATCTTCATGCAAATGCCGACAAGTACCTTTCACCCCTCATTCAACAGATTCTAAGGTCTGGTACCTCTATATCTGCCAACATAGGTGAGGCGCAATTCGCTTCCAGCAAAGGTGATTTCTCCAACAAATTCAGGATTGCTTTGAAAGAAGCCAACGAAACCCGAACATGGCTTGAAAGACTATTGAATGCCAATGTCATCACATTAAAGCAACACGACAGTATGGCAAAGGATTTGAACGAGATTATTGCAATGCTGGTTTCATCAATCAAGACAATAAACAAAGATATTAACAACAAAAATAATGCTAGTGAAGGTAATTCCTGAAAGGTAAAAAAAAAACCTATCTCATATTACGGCGAAAGGCAACTTTTCACTTTTCACTTTTCACTTTTCACTTCGCGAAGCGATTATGAAAATCCTAGTCCTTAACTGCGGAAGCAGTTCTATTAAATACGCGCTCTACAACATGGACAACCAGAGCGTGATTACAAGTGGTGGCATCGAGAAGATCGGTCTGCCCGATAGTTTTATCAACGTCAAGCTCAATGGCGAGAAGCACAAGATGGAGCGCCCCATTGAGGAGCACACCGCTGGTGTGAAGTGGATCTTTGAGGTACTGACAACCGGCGAGTATGCCGTGATGAAGAGCCTCGAGGAACTCGATGCTGTGGGTCACCGCATGGTACATGGCGGAGAGAAGTTCAACAAGAGCGTGCTCCTTACTCCCGAGGTTATGGAGGCTTTCACCGCCTGCAACGACCTGGCTCCCCTTCACAACCCCGCTAACATCAAGGGTGTAAATGCCGTAAGCGAACTGCTCCCCAACCTTCCTCAGGTAGGTGTGTTCGACACCGCATTCCATCAGACCATGCCCGACTATGCTTATATGTACGCTCTTCCCTACGAGCTCTATGAGCAGTATGGCGTGCGTCGCTATGGTTTCCACGGAACCAGCCATCGCTATGTAAGCCAGCGTGTATGCGAGTTCCTCGGCGTTAAGCCCGAAGGCAAGAAGATCATTACCTGCCACATCGGCAATGGTGCATCTATCGCTGCCGTCAAGGATGGCAAGTGCGTGGACACATCAATGGGTCTCACTCCCCTCGAAGGTCTTATCATGGGTACCCGTTCTGGCGACATCGACGCTGGTGCCGTTACCTTCTTGATGGACAAGCTCAACCTTGACACCAAGGGTATCAGCAACCTGCTCAACAAGAAGAGCGGTTTGGCTGGTATCAGTCAGGCATCAAGCGACTTCCGTGACATCCTGGCTGGCATCGAGGCTGGCAACGACAAGGCACGTCTGGCAAAGGAGATGTACACCTATCGCATCAAGAAGTACATTGGCGAGTATGCCGCTGCCATGGGTGGTGTAGACATCATCCTCTTCACCGGCGGTGCTGGCGAGAACCAGTGGCAGGTACGCGAGGGCGCTACCGAAGGTCTTGAGTTCATGGGTGTGAAGATGGACGAGGCAAAGAACCGTGCTTGCCGTGCTACCGAGGCTATCCTCAGCGCTGACGACAGCAAGGTTACCGTTTGCTGCATCCCCACTGACGAGGAGTTGATGATTGCCCTCGACACACAGGCTCTCTGCAAGTAACATGTATTGGCAAGCGACGACTTGCCCAATGAAATAAAGTGTTCAGATTTAATTTAGGTGGGTAACGAGCAATCGTTATCCACCTTTTATCAATACAAGACAACGAGTCAACGATGAAAAAGGCATTGCTTACCCTTCCCTTCCTACTCTTGCCGTGGCTCTGCCCCACCTCTACCATGGCACAACAACAGGCAGAGCCCGTGGCATTCAGCATCGATGTTAACGAGATGATTCCACTACGCTATCAGTCGCGTATGCTCTCATACGGATATTCAATCGAGGTGCGCAACGATTCGCTCTCCTGCTACCTTCCCTATATGGGACAGGTACAGCAACCCGAACTTGACAATAGCGGTTTGGACTTCAAGAGTCCTCTCCTCGCACTCAAATCAGCCAAAGGAAAGAAGGGACAGACCAACATTGTCTTGATATGCAAGAAGAACTTCATCACCTACCAGTTCAACATCACCGTCCTTCCCACGGGAAAGTGCTATATACGACTAACCCCAAGCAATGCCGATGGCATCAGCTATGAGGGAGAACTCAGATAACAAAGGAAGTCATTCTACGTTTTGGTTGGAACATTCTACCATTTGTAAGATATCCGAAGATTTCTGGTCGAAATGTTTGGAGTTTATCTCTAAAAGGCTTACCTTTGCAGTACATTTTAAATGTTTAGGTGTTAATAGTAGTGTTAATGGCGAAAATGGGTTGTCGTGAGATACCCCATTTTTGTTTTTTATAGGGTAACAATACCACTAACACGCTTGTCATACCGTCACACTTGTCACATCGTCACACGCGTCACGAAAGTACTTTTCACTTTGCACTTTTAGTTTTTCATTTCGCGAAGCGATTCTGTCACCCCGTCACGCTTGTTGCATCACCCTTTATCACCCCACCATCAGCCTCTTCTCAATATCCTCTTTTCCTGCCCTCTTCTTACGAGCAGATTGTACTCAAAGTCCAATCAAACTCCAATCAAAGTCCAATTAAACTCCAATAAATACAAGAAAATATTGTAGTTTCATTGTGATTTCATTTGGACTTAATTAAACTTACAGTACTCGAACATTAGAGGCACCTTGTTATTTGATCATAGAAACCGGATAGCAAGCAAATCAAATATGGAACCGATACATTTGGCATCTTGATTTCCTTACACGAGGCAAAAACTATCGTCTTAACTTCTGCCTTATGTTTTCTGTATTCTACTAAACCAGATATAACAAAAAAAGTCGCACCGATCAGCATCGATGCGACTTTATAATGATATAATGTAGAAGGATTACAACTTGATGGTAATCATCTGAACACTATTAGGCTTAATCTCGAGATTCATCTTCTTAGCAGCCTTGAAGTCCTCTACAACGGGAGAAACAGGATGCTTGTCGTAGTTGTTCTCATCGTCGAGCTTACCTGAGAGGGTTGTCTTCTTAGCGTTGGGTTTAACAGAGAAACGAGAAAGGTCAACACTTGCAGTCTTGGTCTCCTCAGTCATGTTAGCAACCTTAACGTAGAGTTCCTTCTTCTTAACATTGAGCACTACAGACTGACCGATCAAGTGGTTCTTGAACTCATCCTCACCGTTAGCAAACTTCACACAGTCGCCATAGTAGTACTGACCGCTTGACTGACCGAACATCTGCTGAACATAGTAAGAGCAGGTGAAGAAGGGACGCTCGTTATCGAAGTAGATCATGTTGGGGTTCCAGTTGGTGTTGTGCTTGTAAGCAAACAAGGGAGCGTACGAAGTCATGACAACCTTGTCAGCATTACGCTCAACGTGCATGAGGTAGATAGCCTCAGCAAGAGCATCACCAAACTGGTTCATCTGACCATGACCCTTATCCTGTACAGAGTACTCGCCAAGGTAAACCTTGCACTTCTTGTCCTTGTAGAAGTCGTTGTCGTACTGACGAGAGTCGATGAACTGCTGACGGGGATCGTAGTAGTGTTCGTCCATGATGGGGAGACCGATCTCCTCAGCCAACTTCCAAGAGTTCTCGTAGTCAGCATTGCCGGGATGTGAACCGGGACCAGCGGTACCAACGATGACAATCTCGGGATACTTCTCCATCACCTTGTTGTACATATACTTGAAGCGCTCGATGAACTCGGGAGAAATCTTCTCCTCGTTACCGATACCGAGATACTTCAAACCGAAAGGCTTGGGATGACCAGCAGCTGCACGTACAGCACCCCACTTGGTGGTAACGTCGCCATTAGCCCACTCGATGAGGTCGAGAGCATCCTGTACCCACTCGTCCATCTCGTCCATGGGAACAGCCTTCTGAGCCTGGGTGGGATACATGTTCCAACCACCATTCACACCCTGACAGCTCACACCACAGGGAAGGATGGGAAGGGGTTGCATACCCATATCCTCGCAAAGCTGGAAGTACTCGAAATAACCAACCTCCATTGACTGGTTGTAACCCCAGGTGTTCTTCAATGCCTTACGGGTCTCCTTAGGACCAACAGTGGTCTTCCAACGATAGGTGTCCCAGAAACCGTCGCCACCACCATGAGCCACGCAACCGCCGGGGAAACGCATGAACTTGGGGTTCAAGCCTTCGAGAGCCTCGGCAAGGTCCTTACGGATGCCGTGACCGTGATAAGTATCCTGAGGAACGAGGGTTACCATATCTACATCCAATTCACCCTCCTCAAGGCACAGAATCTGCAACATGGCATTCTTGCAATCCTCGCTTGCGGTGAATACTGCCTCATACTTCTGCCACTCCTTGTCGTACACATTGAGAGTAGTCTCTGCCAATACCTTGGGCTTGCGACCGGGTTCTGCCAACACTACGCGTACAGGCTTTGCCTTACCGCTTACGTTACGCATGAAGATGCTGAAGTTGTACTTGGCACCAGCCTTAACAGTCATGCCATTGTAACCATTATTCTGCAGACCTACGCCAGTCCATCCATCATAGTCATAGTAATGACCGATACGTTCTGCATAGATGCGCATATAGGTGGGGTTGTTGGCGTGGATAGGATTGATCTGGCCAAAGTTGATGTAACCTGCCGAGTGACCGGGACGTTGGAAGGTCCAGCATGTACCAGGACCCCAACCATCGCGAACCTGAGGACTGTATTCGAATGATCCATTCTGCACGAGGTTGGCGTTGAGACCGCCATCGGCAGCGAAACTGATATCCTCAAAGAAGATACCAATGAGTTCGTCACTAATAGCCTTACCACCAGCAGGTGCCTTCATCTGAGCAGAAACACCCAGCGAAGAGGCAAACAGCATGGATGCTGCAAAAAGAGTTGTCTTTTTCATTGAGTTAAATTAGTTATGTTTTTTCGGATTAATTTCTTATCTTATAATGGTATTAGGTACCGCTTTGCTTGCAAAGATAGCAAAAATATGGGAAAACGCCATCATTTTTGCCGAAAATATTGAGTCAAAAAATTGGCTCTGTGTTTTTCGGTACAGATTACGGGGATTTCTCTCAGTCTGCGAAGCAGGGCATTAGTGCCCCGTCATCTCCGTAATCTGCGAAAAACACGTCTTCATCTTTTCACTATGGTTCGGAATCGCCCTCGATGTAACTTTCAAGGAAGATGTGCTCACCATCATAAACCGCATAAGTAAACTGAGTTATCCAATCGCCAAGAATCAGGATACGACTCTCGCGCGAAAGCATCAGGTCGAGTTCTATATGACGATGTCCGAAGACAAAGAAGTTGATGTTGGGATGATCTACCAGATACTTCTTGGCAAACTGCACGAGATATTCGTTGTCCTCGCCAAGATAACCGGGATCGCCACCCTCAAGACCATGCTTCAGACGACTGCGACGAGCCCACTCCAAACCGAAGGGGATGGCCCAGCGAGGGTGCAGACACGAGAAGCACCACTGGCAGAAACGATTGCGGAAGAAGGCGCGAAGAATGCGGAAACTGCGACTGGGATCGCCCAGTCCGTCGCCATGCCCAAGATAGAACACGCTGTCGGCCAGTTCAACCGTAATGGGGTCGTGGTGAACAGTCATGCCACACTCCTTCTCGAAATAGTCCTTGGCCCAGATGTCGTGGTTGCCGGTAAAGAAATGAACCTCTACCCCATTGTCGGTAAGTTCGGATATCTTTCCCAGAATACGCGTATATCCCTTCGGGACAACATGCTTGTACTCATACCAGAAGTCAAATATGTCACCCAGGAAATAGACGGCAGACGCCTTGTCCTTGATCTCATCAAGGAAGCGTACCACACGCCTCTCCTGCTGACGCGCATGAGGAATGGCAGTACTGCCCAAATGGGCATCGGAAAGGAAATATATGTTCTTCAAAAATAATTAAATTGAAAATTAAAAATGAACGCAGACAAATTACCAATCATCATGCCTATCGTCCGTTGCCTATTGACTATTGACCGTTGTCTATTGGCCGTTGTCTATTGCCTGTTGGCCGTTGACCATTGTATGTTGTACGTCGTCCTCCTAATCAAATCCCAGTTCGAGTTTGGCTTCTTCGGTCATCATGTCCTTGTTCCATTCGGGTTCGAAGACAAGGTTGACATCAACACGCTTAAAAGCCTCGATGGTTTCCAGTTTCTGGCGTACGTCCTCTACGATGAAATCGGCAGCAGGACAGTTGGGAGCAGTCAAGGTCATGTCAACCTGCAACCAGTCGCACTCGTCGTTGATATCGATCTTGTAGATAAGACCCAGGTCATAGATGTTGACTGGAATCTCTGGATCATAGACGGTACGGAGCAACTCTATTACGCGTTCGCTAAGTTCTAAATTCATTATATTCGTTGTTGTTTGTTTACAATTTACCCTCATCGTAGTACGAGTAGTAAGCACCCTGTCCCACGATGATATGGTCAAGCATATTGATGGAGACGGCATCAAAGGCAGTCTTCAGTTTACGGGTGATGCCGTCATCGTCGCGACTGGGTCTTGCGCTTCCACTCGGATGATTATGGCAGAACACCACATTCACGGCTCCGCCCAGAATGGCATGCTGAAGCACTACGCGCACATCGACCGAAGAACTGGAAATGCCTCCAGTGAAAACGACCTTGTAGCCTATAGGATGGCGCTTGATGTCAAGCAGGAGCAGGTGACATTGCTCAACGTTGAGGTCCATCATGCGCGGACGGAAATACTCATATAGGTCCTCGCTATTCTCGAACGAGAGTTTCTCGCTCACCTTCTCATTCATCCTGCGCTTTCCCAGTTCACAGGCAGCCAGGATGGTGATAGCCTTTGCCTCACCGATGCCCTTGTAACTCATCAGTTCTTGCAACGTCATACGTCCCACAGCACCCAGACTACCGCAATGGTCCTGCAAGATGCGTTCCATAAGGTCGACGGCACTCTCCTCGGGAGTACCGCTTCCAATAAGTATCGCCAGCAGTTCTGCCTGCGAGAGAGACTCTGCGCCATGCGCCATGAGTTTCTCGCGGGGACGGTCCTCTTCTGCCCACTCATTGATGGCAAGACGAGACTCAGCATTTTGCTGACCCTCAACTTCCTGCTCACACTTCTCTTCTTCGTGAACAAATGGGTTCTTTATGACACTACGACGATTGTACACCTCGTTTTATATTATTAGACTTGTTGTCTTGTTGACTCCCCAACTTGTTGTCTTGTTGTCTTGTTAACTCTCCAACAACAAAACCTCACTTATAAAAGTTATCCTTGTAGGCCTGCAACTCCTCATTACGTCCCAAGACGCAACGCAACCACCAAGCACGCAGGAAGCCGGTTCCGTATCCCATCAACTGGGTGAAGGAAGCACGGATGCTGAGAATGCCTACCCATAGGCTTTTATTGCGCAAGGCTGAGTCGATGCATACCAGCAAACTGAAAAGCACCAACGGAGCCACGCCACCCAGAACAAGGTAACAGCCCACATGGGGCAATGACGTGAAGTGCAGGACAATGCCTGCCACGACGAGCAAGAGGAGGAAAAACACGCCCAACGTGAAGACCATCGGCAAGAGATGCACCAACTTCAACGTGCCGGGATGGCGCTTGGTAAGGTTGATGCGGGCAATACCACTGTTGTGCACCTGCCTCCAGAACTTACGCATGTCGGTACGACGCTTGTGCCACACCCAAGCCTCGGGGAAAAGACGACAATGCGCACCACTCTTGCAGATACGATACGAGAAATCGATGTCCTCGCCAAAGCGCATGTTCGAGAATCCGTTCAGTCGCTTGTACAGTTCTGCCTTGATACCCATGTTGAAGGAGCGGGGATAGAACTTGTCCAGCGAGCGCTTTCCCTTCGACTTGGCCGAACCGCCACGGATGCCTCCGGTGGTGAAGAAACTCGTCATGGAGTAATTGATGGCCTTCTGTACCGGCGTAAACGAGGGATGGGCACGGTCGGGACCGCCAAAAGCATCGGCATGAGCATCCTTGAGTTCGTCCTCAATAGACTGCAAGTAACCGGGAGGCAACACACAATCGCTGTCGAGCACAAGGAGATACTCTCCATTGGCACGCTCGGCACCATAGTTGCGCGTCTGTCCGGGACCCGAATTGGGCTTGGTATAGTACTGGATGTCAAGAACGTCAGTATAGCGGTTGCAAACCTCCTCACAGGGCACGCTCGAACCGTCCTCCACAACCACCACCTCGAAATTGCGGTAGGTCTGCTGTGTAAGACTCTCCAACAACTCGCCCACCTCGCCGGGACGGTTGTACACGGGAACTATGATTGAATAACGCAACGACATCTTTTTACTTTCTACAATACTGTCAAGATGACCTGCCCACATCTTGTCGGTCGTCATGCTCTTGACGCTACAAAAGTAGTGCTTTATAGCGAGACTGCCAAATATTGGCACAAAAAAAAGAGGACGAAACCGTCCTCTTATAATAAAACGCTTGATTTTGTCTCAGCGAATTAGTCCTTGATACGACCAAGGTAGCTACCGTCACGAGTATCAACCTCAACCTTCTCACCCTCGTTGATGAAGAGGGGAACGCGAATCTCTGCACCAGTCTCAACCTTAGGGGGCTTCAAGGTGTTGGTAGCGGTATCACCCTTCAAACCGGGCTCAGTCCAGGTAATCTCGAGAACAACCTTTACAGGTACGTCTGCATAGAGAACGGTCTCGGTGCTGGCATCGGTAACAACCTCAACCTCCTGACCCTCTTTCATGAAGGCAACACCATTAACCTGATCAGCAGCGATGGGAATCTGCTCGAAGGTCTCGTTGTTCATGAAGATGAGATCCTCGCCCTCCTTGTAGAGGAACTGATAGGGACGACGCTCAACGCGTACATCCTCCAACTTCTCACCGATGTTGAAGCGACGCTCCAAAACGTTACCAGAAACAACGTCCTTCAAAGTAACGTTCATGATGGTGTTACCCTTACCGGGCTTGCGGTGCAAGAAGTCGATGCAGAAGTACAACTTGCCATCCATGCGGATGCAGGTACCTTTCTTGATGTCTTGTGAGTTAATCATAAGATGTTTTTTATTATTTTAATGAATATTATTGTTTCGCATTTTGCGGGTGCAAAGTTACAAAAAAAAGTGAAAAGTGAAAAGTGAAAAGTGAAAAAATGGATTCAAATTAAAGAAAATATGACTTTTAACAGCACAAAATAGAAGAAAATCGCAGTAAAGTTTGCTCATTTGAAAAAAAGTATCTAATTTTGCACCCCGAAACCGAAGTAGACAAATAAACAAAACAACATACAATTATGAAAAGAACATTTCAGCCCCACAACCGTCGTCGCGTAAACAAGCACGGCTTCCGTCAGAGAATGGCCACTGCCAATGGCCGTCGCGTATTGGCATCTCGTAGAGCCAAGGGCCGCAAGAAGCTGACCGTTTCAAGCGAGAACCACGGTAAGTAATCCAGGGCATGCAAAAGCATGCACAATGGATGAAACAAAAGGAATAAGGAGCAGAGCTAAGCGTTCTGCTCTTTTTTTTGTCTATAAATTTGCACATCCCAACCGAAATGACTATTTTTGCAGAGAAAATAGACATTATTTATTTTTATATGACTGGAAAGGAATTTGCACGCAAGGTTTTCAGCCCCATCGTGGGTTTCAACCTGCTTGGTATGATACTGCTGATAGTACTCGTCTGTTTAGGTACGTCGTGGTGGATGAAGAGTTATACACGCCATGGCGAAGGTATCGATGTACCCGACGTGAGGGGACTCTTGGTGGCAGATGCCTCCATTGAGCTCACCAAGCTGGAACTGGACTGCATCGTCATCGACTCATCCTATGACGCCAAGCTGGCTCCCGGCATCGTGCTCGAGCAGACCCCTGGTGCTGGTTCGCGCATCAAGGCAGGACGCGAAATCTACGTCACCATCAATGCCAAGACCGAACCTACCCTGCCCGTCCCCAACATCATCGACAACTGTTCGCTTCGCGAAGCCGAGGCAAAACTGCAGTCACTCGGATTCAAACTGGGTCCCTGCGAGTATGTAGAGGGACAGAAGGACTGGGTGCTGGGCATCAAATGCAAGGGGCGCAACGTATCGATTGGCGAGCGCATCCCCATCAACAGTCCCGTAGTCTTGGTTGTAGGTAACAACCAGATTGAGTTCGACGAGAACGAGCAGAGCTACGGAGAGGAATGGGTCAACACCAACGAAGAGGGTCTCACGCCTGTTGCCACCGGAGAGGACGAGGAAATGGTATTTTAAACGTAGGAATTTATGGCTGAACCCATAGAAAAGGACATACTGGAAGAACTGGAAGGCGAAGACCTGGAGGAACTGGAAGGTTTTGCGGAAGGCGAGGACGGCACTCTTGAACAGGGTGCCGACGGCATGCTGTATGAGCATCGACGCGTAGTGGCCGACTCAGGGCAGAACCCGCTCCGCGTTGACAAGTTCCTCATGGACCACCTTCGCGGCACTACCCGCAACCGCATACAGATGGCGGCCGAGGCAGGCTACATCCAGGTCAATGGCCGAGCGGTGAAGAGCAATTACAAGGTTAAGCCCAACGATGTGGTGACCCTGATGTTCTCACACCCCCGACGCGAGACCGAAATCATTCCCGAGGACATCCCCCTTACTATCGTTTACGAAGACGACGACCTAATGGTAGTCAACAAGCCAGCCGGAATGTGCGTACATCCCGGTTGCGGCAACTATAACGGGACCATGGTCAACGCTATTGCCTGGCACCTGAAGGACGATCCCAACTTCGACCCCAACGACCCTACCGTCGGACTTGTGCATCGCATCGACAAGGACACAAGCGGTTTGCTGGTAGTGGCCAAGACGGCTGAGGCCAAGACGCACCTCTGCCATCAGTTTTTCGTAAAGAGCACCAAACGACTGTACAACGCATTGGTTTGGGGCAACTTCGTAGAAGATGAAGGAAGGATTGAAGGCAATATCGGCCGTCACCCCAAAGACCGTCTGCAGATGTGGGTATTCCCGCCCGACTCGGAAATCGGGAAACCTGCCGTGACGCACTACCGCGTTCTTGAACGCTTCGGCCACACTTCGTGGATAGAGTGCCGACTGGAGACGGGGCGCACACACCAGATTCGCGCTCACATGCGCCACATCGGCCACATCCTTTTTGCCGACGAGCGCTATGGAGGTTGCGAGATTATCCGAGGCGAGCAGAGCAGTTCGTACAAGGCATTCATACACAACTGCCTCGAACTCTGTCCCCGCCAGGCCCTTCACGCACGAACGCTGGGTTTCGTGCATCCAAGAACGGGCGAGGAGATGTATTTCCAATGCGACGTGCCCGAGGACATGACTGCACTTCTGGAAAAATGGAGAAAAAGACTTCAAAACAACTAAAGGTAAATGGAAAAGAGAATCATAGCCATCGTTTGTGGTGGCGACACATCAGAGCATGATGTAAGTATGCGTAGTGCTGCCGGCATCCAGAGTTTCCTGGACAAGGAGCGCTACAACATCTATAAGGTAGAGATTCATGCGGGCAAATGGGAGGCCATCCTCGGCTCGCAGAACGCAGAGGACGTGGCATCTTGCCCCCGCTCTGCCGTGGATCGCAACGACTTCTCATTCGAGAACGAGAAGGGCGAGCGCATCCGTCCCGACTATTGCTACATTACCATCCATGGCGTTCCCGGCGAGAACGGTATCCTGCAAGGTTACTTCGACCTTATCGGTATGCCCTACTCCACCAGTTCGCTGTTGGTAGAGGCAATGACCTACAATAAGTTCGTCACCAACAACTACATGCGTGGTATGGGCATGAGCGTGGCTGACTCTTTGGTAGTCCGCCAGGGACACGACAAGGAGGTAAGCGACAAGGACATTGCCGACCGCATCGGATTGCCCTGCTTCGTGAAGCCCGCTGCTGGCGGCAGCAGTTTCGGCACCACCAAGGTAAAGACCATCGAGGCACTTCGTCCTGCCATTGAACTGGCACTCAAGGAGGGCGAGGACGTCATGGTAGAAGCCTTCATGCCCGGAACCGAGATTACCTGCGGTTGCTACAAGACCAAGCAGGTGGAGCGCGTGTTGCCCATCACCGAGGTAGTGATGACCACCAACGAGTTCTTTGACTATGATGCCAAGTACAATGGTGCTGTTCGCGAAATCACTCCCGCTCGTCTGAGCGATGACGTGACTGCACGTGTGCAGAAACTCACCAGTACCATCTACGACATACTGGGTTGCCACGGCATTATCCGCATCGACTACATCATAACGGAGGGTAACAAGATCAACTTGTTGGAGATCAACACCACCCCAGGTATGACCGCTACCTCGTTCATCCCCCAGCAGGTGCGTGCCGCAGGTCTTGACATCAAGGATGTCATGACCGAGATTATCGAGGACAGTTTCTAAAGACAGTACACTCATCCTTCAACCTTTGCCCGAGGTGTCCCTTATGTTCCTCTACAAATTCGTGGAGAATCGTGCAGGAACATAAGGGAAACGTAGGGCGAGAGTCGTAGGAAAACAACACAAATAACCTATCGTGATTATGGACAGTAACGCTTCTCTGCAGACCAACGCAAGCACTTCCGCCCCCAAGAAGAGGGAGTGGAACGAGAGTCAGTTTGACGAGATTCGTCCCTTCAAGGAGGGCGAGATGAAGCAAGCACTCAACTCGTTGCTTGCCGACCGACAGTTTCAGAAGATTCTCCATGGCTTTGCACCTTGGTTGCCCAAGTTTATGCGCAACGCCATCCTGCGCATGGCATTTATCGGTGTCAAGACACCCTACCAGTTCCAGAGGCGTTTCACACGCAAGGTAGTAGACCATGTCGTCAAGCACGATACTGCAGGCGCCACCTTCGGTCATTCTGCCTTGCAGAAAGAGGGCATCCGATACACCTTTGTCAGCAATCACCGCGACATCGTGCTCGATAGTGCCATCCTTTGCATCATGCTCTTCGACAACGGATTCCCCACGTCTGTCGAGATTGGCATTGGCGACAATCTGCTCATCTATCCTTGGATCAAGACGCTTGTCAAGATGAACAAGGCATTCACGGTTCGTCGTGGTCTTTCGCCCCGCGAACTCCTGGAGAGCAGTAAGCTGATGAGTACCTA
Organism: Bacteroidaceae bacterium; assembly: GCA_045643405.1. Taxonomy (GTDB): domain Bacteria; phylum Bacteroidota; class Bacteroidia; order Bacteroidales; family Bacteroidaceae; genus Physcousia. Next base: position 14,147 of record JAZUKS010000108.1, read on the forward strand.
CATGCACTATGCCGTCAACGAGAAGAAGGAGAACATCTGGATTGCCCAGCGTGAGGGACGCGCAAAAGACTCAAACGACCTTACGCAGGAAGCCGTATTGAAGATGCTGGCTATGGGAGGCGAGGGTTCCCCCATCGAGCGACTGAAGGACATCAACATCGTACCTCTCACCATCTCCTACGAGTACGATCCCTGCGATTACCTCAAGGCAAAAGAGTTCCAGCAAAAGCGCGACGACCCCAACTTCAAGAAGAGCAAGCAGGATGACCTCACGAACATGAAAGTGGGCATCTTCGGGCAGAAGGGACATGTGCACTATGAGGCTTCGCCTTGCATCAACACATGGCTCGACGAACTGAAGGACTTGCCCAAGACCGAGGTGTATGGCGAGATTGCCCGACGAATGGACAAGGCCATCCATGCTGGTTACCGACTCTATCCCGGCAACTATGTGGCTTGTGACCTGCTTTCCGGCACACAGGAGTTCAGCGCGAAATACACCAAGGAAGAGAAAGACAAGTTTGAGCAGTACATCCAGAGCCGTATCGACCTCATCGACCTGCCCAACAAGGACGTTCCCTTCCTTCGCGAGAAGTTGCTGACCATGTATGCCAATCCTGCCAGAAACTACGTCAAGGCAACGCAGGCATAAAGGCGAGGAAGGCTAAGGAGTCAAAACGCAGATACTAAGTGATGAAAAAAAACTTGGCAGTAAATGCTTTGACAACCCATCACTAAGAGGGGGCGTAAACCCGAAAAACAGAAAAACAAATTAAAGAAACGTATGAGAAAAACTGTCATCCTTGCATTGTTGGCGTGCCATCTGGCATTCATCACTTCATGTTCGAAGGATGATGAGGTGTACCCCAACATCATCACCGAGATGGCAGACCTCTACACCAACGAGAAAGGCAGTTTCAAGCAGATAACGCTGGACGACAACAAGGCGTATGTCATCTCTAATCAGCAAACGGGTTATCAAAAGAATGCACGCTATCGCGTACTTTGCGGTTTTGTGCCCGAAGGAGGTTCTGCCACGTTGTACCAACTGACGGGAGCATACCTGCTTCGCGATTCTGCCAGTATGGCAAAGCATGACCCGGCAGATTTGGTCAGCGCATGGAGAACACGTCGCTACATCAATCTCCACATGGCAAGCAAGACGCAAGGCGGACTGCAATATTGGGGGTTCGTGACCGATTCCATCGTGACGGCCACCGCCAATGGCATAACGTCATCGCACGCCTACCTTTCGCTTCATCACAATCAAAATGCCGATCCCACAAGTTATACCGACGATGTGTATGCATCAATTCCCATTGACAGCATCAAGGACATAACGGGGGATTCGCCCATCACAATGACCATCCAAACATTTAATGGGAAAAAAGTGGTGGAACTATAAACTGTCTGTTCCGAACTGAGCAACGACGAGATGCCAGTCGCGGTCCGGACAACTATGAACTATGAATTTTGAACTATGAACTCAATAGCAGTCCTCATATCAGGAGGCGTTGACAGCGCCGTAGTCGTACATCAACTGTGCGAACAAGGTTATAAACCCGACCTTCACTATATAAAAATAGGTATGGAGGGCGAGGATTCATCGTGCACAGCCGAGGAGGACATAGAACTCAGTCAGGCTACCGCCCGCAAATATGGTCTCACTCTCGAGGTGACCGACCTGCAGAAGGAGTATTGGGAATTGGTGGTGGGTTATGCCATCGACCGCATCAAGCAAGGCTTGACACCCAATCCCGACGTGATGTGCAACCGCCTCATCAAGTTTGGCGCTTTCGAGAAGAAGATTGGTTACCAGTACGACAAGATTGCCACAGGTCACTATGCCACTACCGTAACCGATGAACAGGGACATGTATGGCTGGGAACGGCCAAGGACCCGGTCAAGGACCAGACGGACTTCCTGGCTCAACTCAATTACGAGCAACTCAGTCACACCATCTTTCCCATCGGTCACATGATGAAGGAGGATGTCCGACGCATTGCCCTCGACGCGCATCTGCCCAGCGCCTACAGAAAGGACAGCCAGGGCATCTGCTTCCTGGGAAAGATCAACTACAACGACTTCATTCGCAAGTTTATGGGCGAGCAGGAAGGTCGTGTCATCGACATTGAGACGGGCAAGGTGGTAGGACGCCATAAAGGTTTCTGGTTTCACACCATCGGACAGCGCAAAGGTCTCGGACTGGGCGGTGGTCCTTGGTTTGTCGTCAAGAAGAACATCAAGAAGAACATCATTTTTGTTGCTCACGGTTGGGATACCGAACTGCAATACGGTCACGACTTCCGTTTGGCCGACCTGCATTTCATCACCTCTCCCCAAGGTCAAGTTCCACAATTGTCGCCTTACGGAGAGAAGACACCCATGGCATTGATGCCAGGCGAGGAGTTGCCCATCCAATTCAAGATTCGCCATGTCGACCACTTCATGAAGGGCGTCATCACATGCGACGAGGAAGGTTTCAAGGTGCATTCTGATGACCCCATCCAGGGCATTGCCCCGGGTCAGTTTGGTTGCATCTACGATGCCGAGGCCCGTATCTGTTTCGGAAGTGGCGAGATTGGATACAGCAAGAATTGAAAGAGAAAACTAAGTAAGTGATCAGAATTAGGTTTACATTAGATTGTGCTGGATTTGGATGCAGGTTTGGCAATCATTCG
>JAZUKS010000109.1:0-20797 GCA_045643405.1 Bacteroidaceae bacterium
GACCTTCTGCAGGGCGCTCCTCTGCATGGCTGTGAGCCACAAAACCATTCTTCAGGATGTCGTCCTCGGTGGTACTCAATGCCTGGATGGCACCAAAGCCACAATGGTGGTTGGTAAAGACCAGTCCGTCGGGACTGACGACTACTCCCGAACAGAAATCGCCAAAGTCAACCACAGCATCCTTCAACGAAGTACCGCTCTCAGGGTCGTAGAGTTCCTGTGCAGAGAGTTTCAGACCTAATTGCTGCATAGTGCGCTGGGTGCGAGCATCAACATTGTGCAACACCCACATGCCTTCGTCTGCAATGGCAGTCAATGAACTTAAGGCCAAAAGACTAGAAAACAGAATTTTTTTCATGATAAATAATCGTTATTTCTTTTTTGGGTAGCGACGTGCCCATCCCTCTTCGCTGAAGTCGGGTTCATCGCCTACCAAGTCGTTATTACTTGATTTCGTCTTATCGGGATTGAAGAACTGCATCCAGTCCTCCTTGCCATATTTCTTGCCACGGGGTTCCGTGTAACCACGTTCCTCGCGCGAGGGTTTCTGCTTTCCCTTGCCTGCCTCTGCCTGAGCAGCAGCACGACGGGCAGCACGATTCATCTTGGGCTCCTTTGAGCCGGCAACCTCCTTAGAGTCTTTTGACTTTTTTGAGTCCTTGGATTTTTTTGAAGGGGCAACATCTCTAAAGTCCTTAGAATTCTTAGATTCCTTAGAATCCTTGAAATCTTTACTCTTTCTTGGCTCTCTGGACTTTCTTGAGTTCTTGGGCTTTTCATCACCACCATCGGCATCTGCCACCTCAACACGCACCTCACGACCCTTTACACGAACGCCTTTGAGACCCTTGATAACGCGGTCTGCCTCTTCCTCGGGAACCTCCATGAACGAGTAGTTCTTCATCAGGTCGATGCGACCAATCTCAACCTTACCCTTGACGTTATCGTTTACCAAACGAATCATCTCACGGGCAAAGATGCCATCAGTCTTACCCACGGTGATGAACAGACGAGCATAGCCAGCCTCTGCGGTACGGTCGCCCTTCTTGCGCTTGCCTCCCTCACGGGTAGACTTGCCTCCTCGTTCATCGGGAATCTCTATCTCGGGAGCATTGGCATAGTATTGCAGGAATCGACCAAACTCACGGCTCAGCACACGCTTGATGAGGTCCTCCTTGTCGAGCCACTCCCAACGGCGACTTACCTCGGGAAGGAAATCTGCAATTTCTTCCTCATCCACTTCTTCGTGCTCTATGTCATCAATAACACGATAGAGTTGCTTAGCGCAAATATCCTTGCCACTTGGCAGTTCGCCCTTGATGAACTCCTTCTGGATGGTCTTCTCCACCAACTTGATCTTTCCACGCTCACGAACGTGAACGATGCAAATGCTTGTACCCTTCTTTCCGGCACGACCTGTACGTCCACTTCGGTGAGTGTAACTTTCAATGTCGTCGGGCATACCGAAGTTGATGACGTGTGTCAAGTCGTCAACATCCAGTCCACGGGCTGCCACATCCGTTGCCACGAGCAACTGGGTACGATGCTTGCGGAACTTCTGCATGGTAAGGTCACGCTGTTGCTGTGAGAGGTCGCCATGCAGGGAGTCGGCATTATAACCGTCACGAATAAGATTATCGGCCACCTCCTGTGTTTCCATACGAGTACGACAGAAGATGATGGCAAAAATCTTGGGATAGTAGTCAACCACACGCTTCAATGCCAGATACTTGTCCTTGGCATGAACCATATAGTAGATGTGATTGACATTCTCGGCACCTTCGTTACGACTGCCCACCTGAATCTCTTCAGCATCCTTCAGGTAGTTCTTGGCAATACGCTCAATCTCCTTGCTCATGGTGGCACTAAAGAGCAAGGTGTGATGGTCTTCGGGCACACCCTCAAGAATGGTATCAAGGTCTTCCTGGAAACCCATCGAGAGCATCTCGTCAGCCTCATCGAGCACGATGTAACGCACGTCGTCCAAACGAGCCGCCTTGCGGTTCATCAAGTCGATAAGACGACCAGGGGTAGCCACGATGATGTCCACGCCATGCTTCAAGGCGCGAATCTGGGGTTCGATGTTGGTACCACCATACACGGCCAACAATCGAAGGTTGGGGATGTACTTACTGAATCCCTCAAGGTCGTCGGTTATCTGGAGGCACAACTCACGGGTAGGAGCCAGTATCACAGCCTTGGGAAGACCGGCACGACTACCCTCTGCAGAACCGGAGTCTTGCTTCTCATCGTTGTCGGAAAGCAAAGTAGAGATACGCTGAAGTACGGGCAGACCGTAACCAGCCGTCTTACCGGTTCCTGTTTGGGCGAGTGCTACTACGTCACGATCCTGTTCCAGCAGGAAGGGTATTACCGCCTCCTGTACGGGCATGGGGTGAACGTAACCAGCCTCGTCAATGGCCTTCAGCAAAGCGTCTGAAAGACCTAATTCTTGAAATGTCATAGATTTGTATTGTTGATTATGGCCGCAAAATTACGAAAAAAAGGCATAACATTATGCTTATATGAATTATTTGTTGTAGTTTTGCAACAAATTATACCAAAATGCGTAGAGTAATCGCGATGGGAGAGACGATTTTGGACATTCTCTTCCGAAACAATCAACCTATGGCTGCCGTTCCTGGAGGCAGTTGTTTTAACAGCATCATCTCACTCGGAAGAACGGGTACGCCATCCGTTTTTCTGGGTTATACCGGCAATGACGTTGTGGGACAGCAAACCGTTGACTTCTTGAAAGAGAATGGTGTCAACACCGACTTTTTCACGATGAAGGAAAACGAAAAGAGTGCCATCTCGCTGGCCATGCTTAATGAACAAGGTGATGCCAATTACCTTTTCTACAAGACCCCTCCCTGCATTGATGCCACCACAGCCATCCCTACGTTTACCGATGAGGATGTTTTGCTTTTCGGCTCCTACTATGCTTCGAGCAAAGGTACACGAGAATACGTCAGAAAGGTGCTTGGCGCTACACGCAAGGCCAAGTCGATTGTATACTACGACCTGAACTTTCGCAAATCGCATCAACACGAATTGCAAGAGTTGATGCCTTCGCTCATCGAAAACTTTGAGCATAGCGATATTGTTCGCGGTTCGGCAGATGACTTTGAGGTGATGTATGGCGAGCGCGATGCACGAACCATCTACACGCAACACATCCAGCAATACTGCCCCTTGTTTATCTGCACCAGCGGCCCGGGGCTCATCACCATCTGTACGCCCGAAGCGTGCATGGACTTCTCTGTTCCCGTAATCGAGACTGTCAGTACGGTAGGAGCAGGCGACAACTTCAACGCAGGATTCATCTATGCGCTCACCCAACGAAACATCAAGAGCCAGGACTTAGGTGCTCTTCCCGTTTCTGTTTGGAAAGAACTCGTCAGCACAGGATGCAATTTTGCCACACAAGTATGCCAAAGCGAGCACAATAGCATCAGTCGCGAGTTTGCAGAAAGCCTTTAATGGTTAGAGGTTATGGGTTAGAGGTTAGAGATCCCATAACCTCTACCTTTTTATAACCCAAAAGTATAATATCTATAACCATTAACCTTTAACCTTTAACCTTTAACTTTAGGTATAATATCTATAACCATTAACCCATAACCTATAACCTAAAAAACCTAAAAAAACAAACAAAAGCCCTTTTACTTATAAATCAAGGTTGTCATTCGTTCAGGACGGAAGAGTTCCTTGGCGGTTTGATATAGGTCTTGTGCCGTCAGTGCCTCTACCCTACTGCAAAGTTGCTCATAACTTTGTGTGGCATTGTAATGCAGAAAGCGTTTTCCCATTCCAATTGCCACATTCTCGAACGAGTCGTACGACACGCCTATCTGACCTATTATCTGGCGCTTTGCTGACGATAAAGCCGATTCTGACAAGGGTGCCTCTGCCAATCGTGCCAACTCACGAAGCACCAATTTCTTGCAACGGTTCACGTCGTCTGGGTCGCAACCGAAATACACGCTCCAACATCCCGTATCGGTATAGCAGGTAGAACTGCTTTCTACCGTATAAACCAATCCGTTACGCTCGCGCAATGCCAGATTCAGCCGTGAATTCATTCCTGGTCCGCCCAGTATGTTGTTCAAGAGATAAAGATGCAAGTGGCGGGGATCTGTTGCGCTAAAAGCACGCGTGCCTATCACAACATGAGCCTGATGCGTCTCCTTATGTACCACAAACTCTTTTCCTGCCACATCGGCATCGAAAGAGAAGGAGGCATTACGGAAAGCGTTTGCGTCATCCTTTTGGGCTTCGTCTGTCTTCAATCCGTTTCCGGCACATTCCTGCGCCTTATCGTTGCCGGCAATGAACTGTGCGGGAATGCATTTCTCCACCTCCTTGATAATCTTCTTCATCGGAATATTTCCCAACACATAAAGCACCATACGTTCGGGGCGATAGAGGCGTTTCGTGAAACGGACAACATCCTCGCTTTTCATCTTTCGCAAGCCCTCTGCATTACCTAAAATGCTATGCCCCAAAGGATGCCCCTGAAAGATTAGGTTTTCAAACTCATCAAATATCAGTTCGGAAGGAGAATCGTTGTAACTTTCAATCTCGTCGATGACAACTTCCACCTCCTTGTCCATCTCCGACTGGGGATAGGTGCTGTTCAGCACCACGTCCAAGAGCAGATCCACGGCACGAGAGAAATGCTGTTTCAGGAAGGTACAGTAATATACCGTCTCCTCCTTGCCCGTATAAGCATTCAGGTCGCCACCGACAACCTCCATCCTGTTCAGTATATGCCATGAGCGACGACGTCGCGTACCCTTGAACGAAAGATGTTCCGTGAAATGTGCCATGCCTTCCTCGCTGGCAGCCTCATCGCGTGTTCCGGCATCAACGGCAATGCCACAATACACAACATCGGTGGCCGAAGGGGCAGCCACGATGCGCAATCCATTATTTAGTGTATAAGTTTCTATCATATTATTCAACATTCACTACAAAGGTAGTCATTTTTAGGTATTTTTCTGATATGAAGGCAGGAGAAATGACTATTTGTATTGCAGAAACGATAATATATTTGTAATTTTGCGCAAAATTAGAACACAGATGATGAAACTGAGCGAATTAGAGATTGGCAGTTCGGCCATTGTGACACAGGTTGGTGGCAGTGGTGCCTTGCGCCAGCATTTCCTTGACATGGGACTTATCCCCGGTGCCGAGATTACGCTGGTCAAGTATGCTCCTATGGGCGACCCCATGGAGTTGCGACTGCATGGCTACGAACTGACACTCCGCAAGGCTGATGCGGCACAGATCTGTGTTGAGAAGGGCGACGTATCGTTTCTCCCCAAACCTCAAAAGGGTGCCGAACAGGATAATTCGCTTACGCTTGAGAATGCCGAGATACTGCAGAACCCCGAGATTCCCCACCCACGTTATGGTGAGGAGGGCGACCCTCGACATTCGCACCATAGCGGAGACCATCACCCACAGGACCCCAACCACGCACAGCACGAGAGCAAGGAGGGCAAGAGGCAGACGCTCACCTTTGCGTTGGTAGGCAACCAGAACTGCGGCAAGACAACCCTCTTCAACCAACTGACAGGCGCCAACCAGCATGTAGGCAACTTTCCCGGCGTTACCGTTGACAGAAAGGACGGGCAGATCAAGGGACACCCTCACACGCTTGTCACCGACCTTCCGGGCATCTACTCGCTGAGTCCCTATACCAGCGAGGAAGTGGTTTCGCGCAAGTTCATCCTCGAAGAGCGACCCTCATGCATCATCAACATCGTTGATGCCAACAACATAGAGCGCAACTTCTACCTCACGATGCAGTTGATGGAACTGGGCATTCCCGTAGTGATTGCCCTCAATATGATGGACGAGGTAGAGGGCAACGGAGGTACTGTTCGTATCAACGAGATGGAGCAGATGCTGGGCGTTCCCGTCATTGCCATTTCGGCCATGAAGAACGAGGGAGTAAGCGAGTTGATAAAACACGCCATCCACATTGCCAAGTACCAGGAAAAGCCTGCCGTGCAGGACTTTTGTTCGCCCACCGACCATGGAGGTGCCGTGCATCGTTGCATACATGCCATCATGCACCTCATCGAGGACCATGCACAAGCAGCAGGCATCCCCATCCGTTTTGCTGCCAGCAAACTCATCGAGGGCGACTCGCTGGTGCAGGAAGCGCTTCAACTGAGCGAGAACGAGCAGAAAACGGTACGGCACATCCTCCGACAAATGGAGGAGGAGCGTGGCATAGACTGTGCCGCAGCCATGGCCGAAATGCGATTCAACTTCATTCAGAAATTGAGCGAGCGAACCGTCGTAAAGCCCACCGAGAGCAAGGAGCACCGCCGAAGCCGTCGCATCGACAGCATTCTCACCGGTCGCTGGACAGCCCTACCCTCTTTCTTCCTCATCATGGCAGTCATATTCTGGATTACCTTCGAAGGCGTGGGCGGAACATTGCAAGACTTGATGGACGAAGGCATTACCAACCTGAGCGAGTGGCTCAAGACATCGTTCGAGGCATGGAACATCAACCCATACGTCAGTTCGCTCATCCTTGACGGAGCCTGGGCTGGCGTGGGAAGCGTACTTACGTTCATACCCATCATCCTATGCCTCTTCTTCTTCCTGAGCATGCTGGAAGATAGCGGATACATGGCACGCATTGCCTTTGTCACCGACTCGCTTCTACGCAAGGTAGGACTCTCAGGACGAAGCATCGTGCCCATGCTCATCGGTTTCGGTTGTTCGGTTCCCAGCATCATGGCAACAAGAACCTTGCCCAGTGAGCGCGACCGCAAGATGACCATCCTACTGACACCCTTTATGAGTTGTACGGCCAAGATTGCCATCTATGGTTTCCTGGCACGCCCCTTCTTTGGCGACATGGCATGGATGGTAATGATAGGTTTATATCTATTAGGTATCATTGTCGGCATCATCGTGGCCATCATAGCCAAGATATTCGTCTTCAAGGGCGAGGCGGTTCCATTCGTGATGGAACTCCCCAACTACCGTTGGCCGGGACGCAAGAACGTGACGCACTTACTGTGGGATAAGACCAAGGACTTCCTGCAACGCGCCTTTACCATCATCTTCCTGGCAACCATCATTATCTGGTTCCTCCAGCACTTCGACTTCCATTTCAACCTGCTCAACGACGAACAGGTAGAGCACTCCATCCTTGCCAGCGTAGCAGGCACCATCGCCCCCATTTTCAGTCCCTTGGGATTTGGTGACTGGCAGACCACCACGGCTCTCATCACAGGCTTCATTGCCAAGGAAAACGTGTGTGCCATCATGGAGCAGGTCTATGGCGGAGCAGACATGCTACCCACCGTCATGAGCGCAGCCACGGCACTCTCGCTCCTGGTGTTCTGCTTGCTTTACACACCTTGCGTTGCCGCCATCTCAACTATCCGTCGCGAACTGAGCATCAGATGGGCGCTGGCCATCGTCTTCGGACAATGTGCCATTGCATGGCTTTGCGCGTTGGCGATATAGTTTTGTTAAAGGAGTAAAGGAAGGAAGGAAAGAAGGAAAGAAGGAAAGAAGCAAGGAAGAAAGTAAGAAAGGGAAGTAAAGGAGTTAAAGAAGTTAAGAAAGCACCATGAATACACAAAGCATCATACTACTTTCCGTTGTATTAGGACTGGCAGGCTGGGCCTTATACCTATATATAAAAAAGAACCGCCGCACTGGAGGGTGCGGCAGTTGTAATTGTTATGATTGTGCACTAAGAAACGTACAATCAAAGAAATCTTCAAAGTCTGATCAGATTACTCCTCGATGTTCTGAAGAACACGGCGAGCGCCAACGTAACGCTGACTGTAGTAAGCAGTAGTCGACTGCTCGGTTGTTACGCCCTTCTTGCTACTTGCATGCACAAACTTGAAGGTCTTCTCGCTGGGGTTCACCTCGGTAACGATACCTACATGGCCTACACCACCACGACCAGAACTTCCCTGGAAGAACACGAGGTCTCCGGCACGCAAGTCACTCTTGTCCTTGATAATCTGACCCTGAGTGTACTGAGCACGAGAGTCGCGTGACAAGGTGATATCGAACTGACGATATACATAACTGGTAAAACCAGAGCAATCGAATGAGTTACCGTTGCTTGTACCATGACGATAAGGCACGCCGATATACTGCATGGCGGTCTTCACGATGGTCTCACCACTAACATCCTCACTATTGGCCAGTGCCGAACTGTTTACCTTAGCCTCTACAGCCTCATTGTAAGCCTGCAGACTCATAAAGTTCTGAGCAGAAGTCTTCTTCTTTGCTGAAACAGTCTTGTGTGAACGGTTCTTTGAAGCGGGTTTCTTATGGGGCTTGGCAGCATCTACCTGCGCAGCAAAAGGTATTGCAACGGCCAGTACAAATGTTGATATAATCTTCTTTATTTTCATAGCGAGGGCAAAATTACTATAAAAATATGGTATATCCAAGAAAAATTGACGAATTTTACTCTTTTTGTCTCAAATCAAGCATAACTATGCATTCCACCCAGCAAATAATTCACGCCAAAATAGGTCATGAGCAGGCAAAGCAGGCAAAGTGCGCAGTATATGCGGTAGTTGCGTGTAGAACGCAACCAAGGCAGACTCTCGCTATGCAAGGGCAGACTGTACACCACAAGTGTTATCAAGGCCCACGACTCCTTGGGGTCCCAACTCCAGTAACTGCCCCACGACACATTGGCCCACATCGCTCCCAGGAAGATTCCCGCCATCAGGAAGAACACCGCAATGCGCAGCATACTCCTCTTCAACATACTCACAACAAGCAAGATATAACTTATCATGATTACACCCACATGCACCACCAACAACGGCGACCGCAATACCGGCACCAAGGGGCGGAAGGCAATAGAAATGACCATATACGAGGCCAGCAATACCCCTAAAATCCAAAAGGCAATAAGTCTGCCCGAACCCCCAACTTGTTGACTCGTTCTTGCCCCACTTCGTTCTGCAAGCATCCCTTCGGGCTGAGCGGACTTGCTGACTTGTTGACTCGTTGACTTGTTCCTGCCCTTCCTCCCATTCCATATCATGGAGAGAGCCAAGAGCAGATAACCGGCATAAGTAACGCCCGTGCCCCAAGGATCGTAACTGACAGAGAAAACGCTTCCCCGTCCGTCCTCGTCGTAAGAGTTCTGGAAAATACGGTAGCCGTGCGAACGACCGATATTATTCATGCTGATAGTGGTGCGTTCCTTCTGCTTGCTGTCAGAGATAAGCACATAACTCACGTAGTCACTGCACGTCACGCCATCGTCATCATACTCCACACGAAACGAGTCGAGCGCCAAGTAAAAGGGCATGGGTTTGACCTGCATGAATCCCTCGTTTTCAGAGCGTTGCAGATAACTGCAAGTTGCCTCGCCCTCGCGCAGATGAATGAAACCATGCTGACTGGTGAGGTGCGTCACAAGGGCACCGACCAGTATGACCACCATGCTGAAATGAAGCATCAGCGCCGAGGGTCTGCGCCACATCTTCTTGCGAAGCAGATGCCAGCAACCAGCCACGCACACGGCACCCCACAAGGCCACAAACCACCAAGTGCCATACACCAGGTGCCGGGCCTCGTCACTGCCCATGCGTCCCTCAATCACCGTTGCCACACCAATGACAACGGCAACGGCAAGGAGCAGGATAAAAGGAAGGTATTTCATCTTTTTCAAGGAGAGATTCCTTAAAAACTACGATACTGGGCATTGCTGCGCGCCTTTACGGCAATGCACTCCATCTCAATCAGCCATGTAGGACGGCAAACAGGTGCCAGCGTGAAGATGGTAGGAATACTGGGGAAACGCTCGGCAAACATGCTGGACACCACCTCATAGTCGGCCGTGTCGCGCAGATACACGATGATCTGCATCACGTCGTCAAACGATGCCTCACCCTCCTTGAGCAAGGTCTCCACATTCTCCCACATTCGCTGGGTCTGCTTCACGATGTCGCCAACGTGCATCACCTCGCCCTTGTTGTTGATGCTGGCAGTACCCGAGATGAAGACATGAGCACGGTCGCCATACTCCATCACCGTGCCACGCTCAAAGGTTACGCCATACTCGTAGGTGGGGTTAAGGTGGGTAGGCGCATAAAGATAGCGTTGCTGACTGGCCTCGAACCCCGTCATGGCGTACGTTCCCAGCTGAATGATGGCCTTCGTGTCGGCAGGCAGACCGCCAATGCCCGTACTGCTGATGTAGTGGGTCTTCTCGGTGAGTCCCTGCTGTGCAAAGTTGTCACGGCGCGCCTTCACCATGCCCGCATACTGTATGTCGACATCGCGCACAAAAAACCAGGTACGGATGCAATTGTCTGCCAGCGTAGCGCCGAAGTGGCTCAGCGCCTCCTCATACTCCACCAGCAACGCCTCGGTTTGCTGGGCGCTGTCGCCATGGTTCTGGTGCATGCCCATCTTCCAAAGGTGGCGGTAACCGTTGTGCTCAACCACCGTCATGCCACCAGCGCTCTTCACCTCCGTTCCGCGTTGCAGATAAAGCCAGACGCCTATCTTCGAACCGTCAAGAGGCTGTTGCTGAATGAAACTGACTGCCACGCTGTCCTCCCTGCGCATCAGGGGCTGTTGGTTAGTGCTGTCGGACAGGAAATAACGCTTCAACACATACCCCGCACCCTCGAACCCGGGCATCAGGGGTATCATATCCTCCACGGCATAGAGGCGTTCCATCTGTCCCTTGAACATCTCGCCACGAGGCTCCACATGAAGCATCACGTGCCACTCTGCTACACCCCCCTCGGGAGCAAAAGTAGCAGTCTGCATGGTCACGCCTAAGTGCTCTATATATTGTTTTGTAAAATTCATGATGCAAAGTTAACTATTTATTTGCTAATAAACAATTTTTTTGAAAACTACTCTTATTTATTTTAACAACGAATAACATTAACCTGCCAAAACGACTGCATCGGGATAAAGCAGGCTATACTATCCAGGTTTTACAACAGGCAATCGGGATATCCATTGATAGATAATTTCTCTTACTTCATCCTGACTGTCCTTGAAAAGACTATTCAGCACTTCGGTGTGGTTATAGTGCAGGTAATTCTCGCCTCCAACACTCAAAATCTTATAGATGAGCGAACCGGAGGCATCGCCACTCACAACACGGTTTTCGCCTTCCTTCTGCCGGCACGCAACGTCCACCAAGTTAGTATACGCATTGCCCGCAGTCAAGTCCAATCCTGCAGCCTTCCTGCCATTCTCGCCATGACATTGCACGCATGCTTTGTCAAAAAATCCCTTTTGCAGACTGCCCAGCAAACTCACATCCAAAGACCCCAAATCCATGTAAATGGTATCAGTATCGTCAGCATAATCCTCCAACTCAACACTGGCAAGCGATACGATACGCTTTCGCAATTTATTGGTTATCACGAGTTCAATACTACTAATATCATGACTGACGTTGCTCAGCACCATCTCCACAAGACTACCATCCTTCAAATCCGACGGCAAGGTGCGTTGCATCAAGGCATACTGACTCTCGTCGGAATAACCAGCAAGAGCCACGCTATAACCTTCGCCCCATTCATCCATGCCACTCACACGGGCAGACATCTTCAGAGTCTTTCCCGATGCACTTACGCGATAGTTGCTTTCGACTATGTCGCCACTATCGCAAGCACAAAACAAGGCAGACAGAAAAAGTACAAATAGATGTTTCATTTTTCAGAAAGAATACTGCAACTGAACACAAGCACTATGAGCAGCAATACCCAAGTCATCATTATCTCTATCCAACTGTGTCTCATGCCCGTAACGACCTGTAAACTGATACATGGCCGAGAGTTTCAGGTTGCACTTGTTAATATAATAGTTCATTACAACGGCGGGCATATTCAGGAATCCATCCTTTCCCGAACCATTACGATCCATAAAGTCATAACGAAGACCACCTTGCAAGGTTTTCGTAAAGAAGTACCCCACCTGGGCATAAGCGCCCCAATAGTCAAACTTCTCGTTTATCTTCTGACGCTTGGTGAAACCCACATGCATCCAATAAGCCTCACCGGCCACATACCAACGGTTCAGCAACATGGAAAACTCACCGGCCAAACGAGCATCATTGGTACTCTCGCTCTCACTTTCAACATTCAAACCACCGCTCACGCCAAACTGCATATACCTGCCATTCAGCATCTTGGCATTGCCTTGCGTAGCGGGCATCTTGCCCCAAGGCATGAATGAGATGCGACCTGCATAGAGCAAAGACGGAATGTGCCAGTCATCGCTGAAAGTCTTGGTCGCACCATTGACACTACTGCCCGAACCGTTCCACAACCCCACTTCATAACCCATCATCCACTGCTTTCCTGCCTGGGCTTTCTGCAAGGGTGCAATGCCATGGAACTCGACGCCCAAGTCAAAACCCGTACCGATATTGGGAGTTACCGCATTCAGGCTATAAGGCATAATCACCGATGCCGTGAGCGAGGTGGGAAGTACCGGAAAGAGCGTTTCGCCCAATGTGGTGAGATAAGCGTGTGTAAAGGGAGTCTTGAACTTACCCACACGAAAGCGGGCGCTGGGATTAAGTTTATAATCCACCCATGCCTGTTGCAGAACATTGGCACCAGTTGCCGAAGCATTGATGCTCACGTTATAGTCCAACTTACCGAATGTAGTTCCCGTAAAACCGATGATGGCATAGGGCATGGCAAATCCACTATTCGCCACGTTATCCTGGTTATAGGCAGGGTCAAGTCCCTCACTATCATAGTAGTTAAAGACTGCCTTTGTCTGCACGAACAGATAAGGCTTGAACACAAATCCACCGTCCTTGCTCTGCAAGGTGAAGCCACGGTTATCGGCAATGCCGAGCACACCGTTTTCCATATCAGGCACTCCTTCGCCCGTACCCTCTGCCATGGGAAGGGAAGCAGACACATTCTCCTCGGCATACGCTTTTCCCGCCAACGATACCAAGACACACACTAATATTGTTTTCATAGATTTCATAATTTTCAATCTTTTACTTTCATTTATTTTGCCTCAATATTCAACTCATTCAAGTTTCGCAAGCTCACCCCCTTGCATGAAGCATAACTATCGTCTTTAAATTCTTTTAACTCCTTTGACTCCTTCAACTTGCTTAAATCCTTCAAGTAAAAATTGAATCAAGTTATAAAGACTCCAAGAATTTCACCAAAGCTGTTCTGTCCTCCTTATTCATCTTCTTGAACAGGTTCTTTGAAGCCTCTCCTTCTCCGCCATGCCACATGATTGCCTCGATGAAGTTACGAGCACGACCATCATGCAAGAAGTAGGTGTGAGCATTCACCTTTTCCTGCAAACCGACACCCCAAAGGGGCGTGGTGCGCCATTCGTTGCCACGAGCCAGACCGCTCACATAATTATCATTGAGTCCTACTCCCATGATTTCGCTACCCATGTCATGCAACAGGAAATCGCTGTAAGGATGAATCGTCTGACTGCCCAACCATGGCAATTCGGTACCGTTCAGCAAAACCGAACCACGAGGGCGGGTATGCAAGGTTGTTGTATGGCACAACTGGCATTTTGCCTCGTTGAACTTGCGCTCACCAATGGCAATATATTCGCGTTCCGTTATCTGCCGTCCGTTGTAGGTCACCATCTTCTTGGTACTGCCCACTCGTCGGGCAGGCACGCCCAGTCCTTGCATATAGAAGTCTACGTTCTCCATATCCTCGGTCGATACGTCTAGTTTGTCATACAACAACCCCATCATCGAACCCTCATCCATCTGGCTCTGTCCCTCACAAATCTTCTCCGGATAGCGACTGTTCGTTGCACCCATATCGCTTGAGAAACCCAGTTCCACCGTCAAGTCGGCATGCTGGGCCTTGTTGCCCGACAGTCCCAACTGCAACTTGCCACGCTCGTTGATGTAATTACAACGCCCGCTAATGCCATATTCGGGATAGTTTGATTTTTTTGCCAATGCCTCAATCTCATCACGGTCCAATGCCATGATCTGTCCCATACCTACATGACGCAAGGGGATGCGGACGGTGCAGAACAGTTCCTTCGGGTCGATGGGCTTATCCGTATCACCATAGTTGGCATACCAATCGGTGATGGTGTACTCCGGATAGACAAGCGAGTAAGGTTCTCCGTCGGGAAACGTAAAATGTTCCTCATGCCAACGGCATTCCAACTTGCCTTCTGCCTGTACGCCATAGATGCTTTGGTCATGAAACACACGACCATAGTTCTGAAAGAAAGCACCATTCTTGCGGGTTATGTAAACCAGCATACTACTGAAGCCGTACTCTCCCGATCCATACACGGGCGTTCCGTCTGCATCCGTTCCGGTCTGCGTCCAGAGGGCAGGTTTGGTACATCCGGCATTGCGATGGCACGAACCACACGAGTAGCCTGCATAAACCGGTCCCAAGCCCTGACTTTGCGACAAGGCATCGTCATACAGACGGTCTCCCTTCGTAAAACGCTTCTGATTGGCAGGGATGTCGGCCACCCAATCGGCATCGGTGTCATAGGCATACGAGGAGTTGATGAACACGGTCGATGAACCGGCACTCAATGCATACCCCTCAGGTATCTGCAGTTCCTGCATCTCGACTTCATCGTCCGACTGGCACCCAACCGCCAACATGCTCACCATCAAAGGCAACATCCAAGTTTTGTTCCTCATAAATTCGTTTATAGCACTTAATGGAGACCGGAATGCTTCATTCCAGCCTCCATCGTTCAACAAAAATAAACTAATAGCAAAAGAAATTCTTATTCAATGAACAATTAATTGTGAATAGTTCTTGGAACGCCATTCTTAAACAGTAAGAACTCAAGTGTATGGAAACCGCGCACGTTCTGTGCGGCGGCAATGGTCTCGTCGTCCTCGTCGAACTCACCATCCCAAACAAGATCCTTGAAATCGCCATTATCAAGGATGTTTGCCAAAGCTGCCGCATCCAAAGGCCATGAGTCCATATTGGGATCCAAGCCAAGGTCGCCAACAGGACCGAAGAGGAATGCCTCGCTGGTCTCCCAGGGAGCACGTGCCTCCAACCATGCGTTGGCAGCAGCCTCGAAAGTCTTCTGACTGGGATTGTTGGCCAGGTTGCGGACTGCGGTGTTCAGGGCAGTATTCAAACGAACCAGCTCGTCGTAGGTGGGCAGTACCACATTATCTACATAATTCACTACAATGGGCTTCAGGTCTGCCTCATCAGCCTCCATCATAACACCCTTCAGTTTGTTGCTCAGGATGCTTTCCAGTTCTGCGCAGGCTTCCTGTGCCACCAATACGCTGGCATTACCGATGTGACTGCGGAAAGGAGCCGCCATTCCCTCGATGCCACGAATGGCATTGCTGACAGCACTCTTCACATCGTTGTAGAGAGATGCATTCTTGCTCTTCAAGTAAGAGGCAATGCTGTTTGACGCCTCAGTACCGTTGGTGCTACCATTGAAGGCATTGCGGATGCTTCGGATATTGTTGGCATAGTCATCGATAGAGTGGAAACTGTACCATGACTCCACGGCATACACGGCCTCTGTGTACTGTCCCTGCTCCCACAAGTCGCGGGGCTCACCTATCTTAGCAGTACCCACCTCATTGGCAATGTCAGCACATCCCTCGATGATCTCCTGCAAGCAAGCGCTGTAACTCTTGTAACTTGCATTGGCCGAACTGGGATTCTTGAAAGTCTCGGCAAAGGCTTCACCATCCTTGTAACTTACCTTCCATGAGTCACGAAGGGTTGTTGCATCACTGGTCAGCAAGTTGGCCACCTGCACGGCATACTGTGTCCAGTTGGTAAGGTTTCCGGCATTCACATCCAACTTGTCCTCATCAATGGTCACCTCGGTGGTTCCTTCAGGAATAGTTACCTCAACAGGATCATCACCACATGACACCACACTCAAACTCATAGCCACCATGGCTATTGCAAAATAATTCTTCTTCATCAATTTATATGTTTTTTCCGTTAATAATTCAATATGCTTGTCCATAACACCGAAAGGTCCTTCAACCATCAAACCATCACTTTTTCCAGAACCAGTTCGTAAAGCCTACCCCGATGCTGAACTCATTCTCTCGGTTGCATTTGCCATCAGCAATACAACGTGTGGTATAGTCGGCCTTGATGACCAGGTAAGGCAAGGGACGGTAGTTGACACCCGCCACCCACATAGAGGTTTTCAGACGAGGGTCGGCCGGAGTACTGGAATACTTGTCCACCACTACCTTTTCCTGAGGATTGTAGTACTCATATCGGGCAAAAGGGATAATATCGGCCTTCAAGCCACCTATCAGATTCTTCAAGCGCAGACCAGCCTCTATGCCATAACTCACAGCCTTTTCTGCCACAGGGGCCGTACGCGCATAAGGAGAGAGGTTGCTCAGTCGGGCATTCTTGGCACTGACCTGACTGCTATTGCCAACATGTCCGCTCAGGATGTTTCCACGTGCAATAACCCAACGGTTCTGATATTGTGCGTCCACGCTCCAAAGCGTTACGGGGATGTCAAAGTTATAGGTTTGTGCCTTGTCGGCATTGTTGCCAGCATTATGGCAATAGTAGAACGAAGCGCCCAGTCGCAAGCCCGGGATGCCCTTGTACTGCAAACGCATGGCGTAACCGGGACTGGTGAAGTTGTCTGCCTCGAAGATGCCTTGCTTGCCTGTGCCTACCCAATGGTTGCGGTCAAAGCCATTGGGATTCAGCCCTGCTACCACCATAGCTTCGTAGTCGAACGATGCCCACTTCTTGCCAAACTGACCGCTAACAGCCAATCCCGTTTCGTGCCAAGTACTGGGCAGGAGCGTTGTCTCACCTTCGGGACGAACGGTTCCGAAGAACAATATGGGTTCGTGGTGACTGTTGGTCAGTCCCACGGGCACTATCATGTGACCGGCTCGTATCGTAAGATACTGATTCAGTCGGTAACCGATGTGGAACTGCTCCAAGGCTACCTCACCACCCTTTTCCACTTCGGTTTCATACTCACCATTCTCTGTGTTTTCCAGTTCGTATGCAGTACCTGTTCCGCCTGCCTCGAACTCAATCTCCACGCCCAGCGTCCAATGTTTACTGAACTTATAGTCGCCGGCCAAGACGAAGCGCGGAATGCTGATGCTATTGCGATTTACCTTGCTATTGCCAGCCTCTGTGCCATTAAAGCGATTGATACCATAGTTCTTGAACTGCGCCACCATCTCGCCGTATGCTCCTACACGGTATTTATCGAATGAATCGTATTCCGTACTGTCCTGATTCCATTGAGCGTGTGCGCCGACAGAACCTGCCATCAACGCCACGCTTGCCGAGATTAACATTAACTTTTTTGAACCAATCATTTTTGCCTTTTGTTGTTTTCGGCTGCAAAGGTACGGCGATTTCCCGGAGCGTGCAATACACAAAAATCGTGATTCTTTACCTCACTCCCCCTACTACTCATCATCAGTTTTAAGTAAAAAAAAGAGAGGTGCCCGTTGCCGGACACCTCCCATCTGCAATCTATTTTCCAATCAATAAAAACTAATCGTGGTTTATCTTGCTCAGGGCGTAAGGGGGAGGGATGCGCCACCCCGATGTATTGTTTTTGTAAGTTGCCTTGTGTGTTATTTATTCTCGCGCATTGCCTTTTTCAGCAGTTTTACATACTTCTCGGTGAGGCGGGTGATTGTCTTCTGGCATTTGAGCGCTGGTTTTGACCAGAAACCGAATTTCTTGTAGAGCATGTCGTAGTGCTTGTGCTGTGTGGCATAGAAGTCGCTAAGGTAATTGTAAGCTCCCACCAGTTGCTGTACAGGGTCTCCCTGCAGCTGCATTTTGGGAGCCAGCTTGCAGAATTGGGTCACAGATGCGTCGAGAAGCTTGTTGTCCATGTCGATGTCGTTGTAGACAAACTCTGATGCCTTGTACCAACTCTCGCCCGACATAGAGTTGAACGCTCCCATCATCTCGGGGCGCAATGACCGCTCCAAACCTTTATAATTTTCATTTATCTGTTCGATGTATTTGCTAATGGTTTTGCTGAGGTTTTCAAACTTGTGAATCTGTTCCATTGAGACGCGCTTGGACATGGAAACTTCATGGGGAGCATTTGCGGGGAACCCGTCGGCATAGGGGTCATCACATGCTCCTGCAATATCCGCTATGAAAACGGTGTCGACGGCAAGTGTATCATGGGCATTCCAGTACTCCACGTCATCGTTGTCGTGACCCACGATCATGCTCTTGCCCGAGTAGCGACCTACGCGACGTTCAAAGTCGAGGTCTTCGTCGAAGTAACCGTTGTGCGTGGTGATGCGGTAGCTCTCGCCGGGAACCATGTCAAGGTTGGTCCACAATTGGCAGAGCGAGCCGTCGGGCATGACGGTGCGGATGGCACCGCACTTGCGCTTGTCAATCTGTACGCTTATGCCAAAACTGCGGTCGTGCAGTACGGGCATGTAGGCTATGCGGCTGTCGCTGGTCTGGGTGAGTTCGTCGTAGGTGTTGACCATGGTGCGGAGTTGCTTCAGTTCCTCGTATGAGTCGGCCATGAAGAAGACGTAGAGAGAGTCGTTGATGTCGTGGCCTACGCGACCGTCAATCCTGAACGTGTTGGCAGAACTCTCCATATTCCTCTCGAAGAGGTCGGGACGGAGCGAGGTAATCATGAACACCTTGCCGTACACTCTTGCATCACCATCCCTCTGCCATACGATGGCGTATGCATCACGAAGTTGGGGGTTGGTGGGATTCTTGGTGCACATCAGCCACATTTCCTGGTTACGATTGGTGCGGACACGGAAGTTTGCCGTCTGTGAACCATTCTCGAGCAATGTCTTCAAGGAGAAATTCTCGTTACTGCCAGGAGTGAGGTGAAGTATCTGGTAACTGAGAGGCTCGTCTTGTATAAAGGCATTGGAGATGTCGGCAGAACTAAACGCAGCGTTGCCCGCCCAGATAAGGGGCACCATGAAAGACACGACACGTACGCTCGACTCAACCTGGTTGGTATTAGGGTTCTTGTTGACAGAATAGACCTGAGTGCTGTCGTTGCCGAATTGCTTGATGACGTTGTTGAGGGTCTCAACCACATGTCGGGGAGGCAGGCCGTTGTTGGTGGTTTTCTTACGTGCGGTCTGTGCGCTTGCCATGACTACACTGCACATGGCTATAAGGAGGATGAATATCTTTTTCATAATGGTATATGTTTTTTGTTATTTTTTGTTTGGAGTTAAAGGGAGTTCTTCTGCCCTCTTCGCGCCAGCCACTCCCTCCCCATTATGGGGGAGGGTTGGGGAGAGGGTCTTTTTTTACTTCTGCACCGTCTGATTGAGATTAAACTTTGAGATTTCAAGTTCCAGTTCCAACCATTTGAGGTAAGCCTCGTTGGCTTGTTGCTTCATGAGTGCCAGTTCCTCTTGGGTGTATTTCAGATTCTCGGGACGGGTTATGGGGATGTCGCGCTCTGAAAGTGTGACCGTATTGGCGGTCTCCTTAACGTCGGTTCTGTTTTCGAGCAGAGCCAGCAACGAACTGTTGTCCTCGGTGGTTGTAGCCATCACTTGCTCCTGGCTTGTCTCGGCCTTTGCCATCAAGGTTTCCGAGGTGGTTTGCCGAACAGGAGCGGTGCGCTTGCCTGCCTTGCGTTGCTCGGTGCCAGTCTCGGTGCCAGTCACGGTGCCTTGCCCGGTTGAGGTCTGCTGGGCGGTATGCTTTGGATTGACCTCTTGTGTGGCGGAGGCGGGTTTCAGCTCGGGTTTGTTCTCAACCTGGGCTACCACTTTGGTTTGCGCTTCATCCCCACCAGTCTTCGGCGGAGTGAGGAAGATGGCAACGATTCCTGCCACACAGGCAGCTGCCACGAGGGGCCATATAATGCGCTTGCGCTGGTTACGTTGGTTAACCTCTTTGTCGACACGCTTCATGAGACGTGCGTTGAGGTCGGTGGGCATCTGAGGACGCTCCATCTCTTCCATTCGGATAGCTTCGCGAAGGTTTGCGTCCTTCAGGCGCAGCTCGTCAAAATTGTCCTCTTTCATGATCGTAACATTTGGATGATTTTACATAACTTCTTTCTCGTTCTCTGTAGCTTCGAGCAAACCACTCCGGTTGACGAAGCCTCTGTGACGTAAGCAATTTCCTTGATGCTCATATCGTCGAAGTAGAACATCGTGATGATGGCCCGTTCGTCGGGTGGCAGGTGTTTCAGAGCCGCTCGTATCAGCATCACCGTTTCCTGGTTGGCGTGCCCGAAGGTCTCTTCCACCTCGTCCTCAGAAATGGCCTCTGCCCTACCCTCGTTGTCTTCGAAGTAGATGACTGGTTGGCGCTTGTGCCGGAGGAAGTCGACCGAGGCGTTGTAGGCTATTCGGTAGAGCCACGTCTGGAAGGACGACTTCCCGGCGTCGTACGCTCCCGCATTGCAGAACACCTTGACAAAGACATCTTGATACACCTCCTCTGCATCCTCGGTATTGGTCACCAGTCTTGCCACCTGCGAAAAGACGTAGCCACCATACCGCTCGAGTACGAGTTTCTGTGCTTTGGGACTTTGTTTCCTCAGTCCCTCTACCAAGTTTATTATTTCTGTTTCCTTTGCCATTTTTATTTCGGTCTTCTATCTATATATACGCAGGTTTTGCTCCGTTTATTGCAAGCAGTCGAAAAAAAATAAAAAAAAATAGGGAGTAAACATGAAGTGACCCCGAAAAGTTGGACGTTAAATTAAACGTTAATTATCAAATTCTCTATAGTAGTGAGCTCGGTATTGTGCCGGGCTCATTCCTTTTAATCTAAGCTTTATCCTTTTC
>JAZUKS010000110.1:0-29020 GCA_045643405.1 Bacteroidaceae bacterium
TTAGAGTGTAGAGTTTAGAGGCGGTTTAGAGTGCCTTTTTGCCTATATTTTAATGTCTTGGAATAGATTCTTATATATCAAAAAGAGGAATTTTACGTTTTTTTCGGTAAACATAGTAAAAAATACCAAAATAATAGTAGATTTTACAAAATCTTCTATATCTTTGCCGTTGTAAATACATAAAAGTGTTGCTTAGATACCTGAAAAAACTAATAAAAATACCATGCTATGAGATTCAGAAACATTGCCATGCTGGCACTCGTTGCCACATCTGCTATTAAGACAAATGCAAAAAGCTATCTTGACTGGAAGGAATATGCCGACGAGGTGATTAAGATTTTCGTGCAGAATGGCGGAAATACGAACGGCGCACAATATTCGTACTATGATTTTGACAATGACGGTCAGGATGAATTGGCTGTTTACAACTTCCGTTCGGAAGAAGATGCTCACATGTGCGTCTTCTCCATTGACAGCAACAAGAAACTGCAACTCGTAACCACCCATCAACAACCCTTCTTTTACTACATCCCCGACGGAGAAGGTGCTTACACGATAGGTGAAGACGAACATTGCATCTACCTCATCAACAGTACGGCACAACGTGGCGAAGATTTTGGCGATGGCGACAATATATGTCTGGAATTTCATGGCAGACGAGCCGAAAGGGCATGCATGACATGGGGCGAACCTTTGTACCGACTGAAATATGAACCCTTTGACATGACTCCCTATGATGGCGAGGTGTCTGTCTTCAACTTCAACCTTTACTGGTATCGCAATGATCCGATAGTAAAGGATGGAGTGAACATCGTATCGTTCTTCAATGCCATCTGCGATGCCATCAATATGCCTTTGCTCAAATCGGCCAAGTATGCTGTTGCTGGCAAACCAACCGACAACATAAAGACCGTGGTAGATGCCAAATCTGGCTATATACAGTGTACCAGTGGTGATGATGATAAGAAGATGCTGATTGAATGCGCATTCTGGAAACGTCCCAATGGGCATCACTACATTGCGCTGAACTACCGCATTGATGATAGCAACGACTTTGTGTGGGGAACATTCCGTAACCTCGTATTCTGGGAGTACGACGAAAGCACATCGTCGCTCAAACCCATCAAGGACTTGGTTGAACCTCTCTGGATTCTTCCCAACCTGAACTACAACATCGACATTGAACTGCCCAGAAAAGGACGTGACATCATGATTACCGATAATGATACCGGTGAAAGGTCGATGATGAAGTACCAAGAGGACGAAGACCTAATAACATTCCTGCAGACTTCGGTGCATGAGCAAACAATACTGCCTTGGCAGAAGGGACTGATGTGTTCGGTATACGACACTTCGGGAACGCCTACCAATATACGTCTGACGCCTGGTGGCAACAAATACAAGCACACAACAGAGTCGCCAAGAAACCTCGTCATCCTTGAACAGAGCAAGGGCTTTTTCCATGTGATAGACAATATGCTGGAGGATTGGACCGACGAGTGTGACAATGTGATGTATCTGGATGACAACGAAACGGGCTATTGGATTCATAGCAGTTGCCTGGCGGTGAAGTCAATACACAACAACGGTGCCCCACTCCACTTGCTAAAAGAGATGGATGACTGCAACGAGCAACCTATCATTTACACCATAAAGAGCGAAACGCTTCTCCGTCCGTTGGAGGTAACGAAATCAGGATGGGTAAAAGTGAAGACTCTTGACAGCAAGTATACCGGTTGGACTACCAAGGACAGACTGGGTGCCTGCATAGAGAAATAAATCTTCCTATTTTTCGGATAGGTATGTTGAGATATCGCCACTGATCAACAGTAGTGATATCTCACATATTTTTGCATTATACTCTGCCTGAAGCACTTTCTCTTCTGCGTCTTGCAGGGACTTCTGAACCTGACGCATGTCGAAACCTGACATGTTACCAATCTTGTAACGCTCCATGGAACTCTTGAAATTGTCGTTTGCAATCTTCAGGTTCTCACGCTGAATGTTCAGCAATTCAAGGTCGTTACGATAGGCATCCCAGCAATTGGTGAGTTCGGCACGAAGGTCCAACTGCAATTGCTCCAACTTCAACTTACGGTTCTGAATGGCCAACTTGGCATTCTCCTTTTCACGACGACGGTTGCCATCATAGAGATTAAAGCCAACGGTGATTCCGGCAGAGAGTCCCAGGTTGCTACGCTTACTGGTGGTGGACTTGCCATAAGTATAATAGTTGTAGCCATACTGACCGGAGAGTTTCAGGTATGGATAATTGCGTGACAGGACCTTCTTGAGGTCCAGATCGGCCATCTGACTATTCTGCTTGGCATAGATAAGCGAGGTATTGGATGCCAATGTGCGCTCCCATAAATTATTGAAAAGAAGGTTATTGCGCACGTATATGCTCGTATCATTCACCGAGATGGCATGATCAACATCGGCATTTCCCATCAGTTTATTCAATCGTATGCAAGCCGTCTTGACAGACTCCTGCTGGCGGATATACGAAGCGCTATCGGTATTGAAGTCAGCACGTGCCAACTGACGATCAAGGCCTGAGAAACGACCAATCTCGTAGTTGGTTTGTGCAATGCGCAGACGTTCGCGAGAGAGGTTCATCGTATAACGGTAATTCTCCAGACGGATGAGTTGCTGTACATAGTTGTAGTATTCTGAAGTGATATCTGCCACCAAGTCCTCAACAGCCATGCGAGTGCTGGTTTCGCCTTGCTGTTCCAACAAGCGCAACTGCTTCAGGTTGGTTTGAATCTTGAAGCCGTCAAAGAGCGTCCAGTTCATTGCCACTGCCGCCGAGAGTGAATTGTCGAAGGCATCGTTCACCTCGCTTGTAACGCCGGTAGCGCGTGAAGTGGTACGGTCAAAATTAGTATAGGAAGGACGGTAAGCCGCCGTAGCATCAATCGAAGGACCACCTCCGGCATTGGCTCGCGTGGCATTGTTGTGTGCAATCTCTTGCTCATTGCGCTTGATCTGCAATTCAAAATTGTTCTGCAAACCCGTCTCGATGCATTGCTGTAAGGTCTGTGCACAGAGCGTAGACACAGCGTTGCCAAGAAATCCCAACAGGCAAATGAGTCTTATCTTATTCTTCATCATCTTTCTTCGTTTTTGAACGGTCGGTCGAAATAAAACTGTACATGGCGGGAACAACAAACATGGTCATGAAGGTGGAAACCAACATACCTCCCACTACCGAGATACCCATGGCAATACGCTGATTGGCGCCCTCGCCCGACGCAAAGGCCAGGGGGATAAGACCCAGAACGGTAGAGGCACTGGTCATGAGGATGGGGCGCAAACGTTGCAATGATGCTTCGCGAATAGCCTGTAACTTGCTGATTCCCTCATCCTGCTTTTGGTTGGCGAACTCTACGATAAGAATACCGTTCTTGGCCACAAGACCGATAAGCATGATGATACCAATCTGACTGAAGATGTTCATGGTAATGCCAAAAAGCGACATGAATATGAGCGCTCCGGCAATGGCCAGAGGCACGGTAAGCATAATCACGATGGGATCCTTGAAACTCTCGAACTGTGCAGCCAGGATAAGGTAGATGAGTACGATGGCAAGAATGAAAGCAAACATCAAACTGCTTGAACTCTCGCGGAACTCCTTGGAATCGCCCGACAATGCCGTGCGGAAAGTATCGTCAAGTGTCTCCTTCGCAATCTTGTCCATCTCGTCAAGACCCTCGCCAATGGTCTTTCCATCGGCCAAACCAGCAGAGATAGTTGCTGCCACAAAACGGTTATAACGATACAAACGGGGAGGTGCAATACCCTCACTCAGTTCAATCAGGTTGTCCATCTGAACCATATTGCCGGTATTGTTACGTATAAAGATGGACTTGAGATCGGCAGGTTTGTTGCGTTGCTGGCGGTTGATTTCTCCCTTGATTTCGTACTGCTTACCATTCATGTAGAAGTAACCCATACGCTGACCAGAAAGGCCGTACTGCAAGGTCTGTGCTACATCGCGTGTGGAAACGCCAAGGATGCTGGCACGGTCGCGGTCAACACTAAGGCGTGCCTCGGGTTTGCTGAATTTCAGATTGACATCCGCCATTCGGAACATGGGGTTGGCATTGACCTTTGCCATAAACTGGGGCAAGACGGCCTGCAACTTCTCCAGATTGGTGGCCTGCAACACATACTGGATGGGCATACCGCCACGACGGCCACCAAACGATGACTGTTGCTGAACAAAGCTTCGTGCCTTAGTCTTCTTCGCCACAGCCTGGGTGATTTTCTCTGCCACTTCCATCTGCGTATAGTCTCTGTCTTTCAAGTCCTTAAGTGTAACACGAAGATTACCGGCACCCGAAGAAACACGTGCCGAAACGTTGTCGGCATCAGGAAAGAGCGAGTCAATAATCAAATTGATATCTTCGGTATAGTCACGGATATACTCGTAACTTACACCCTCGGTTCCCTGGGTACGTATGGTAATGGATGAGCGGTCCTCCATGGGAGCCATCTCACTGGGAATAGAACCCCACAACCAAACGATAACACCCACCAAGACGACCGTGATAGGCAATACCAACCAACGGCGACGCATAAAGGCACCCAGACCCTTGTCGTAATGACGGTTCATACCCTCAAAGAAAGGTTCCGTCTTACGATAGAATACACTCTGCTTCTCACGTCGAACCAAAATCTTGGTACTGAGCATGGGGGTGATGGTAAGCGCCGCGAATGATGATATACAGACTGTTCCCGCAATAACGATACTGAACTCACGGAACAATCGGCCCGTTACACCATCCATGAAGACGATGGGAAGGAACACCGCCAAAAGCGTAATGGTGGTTGAGATGACGGCAAAGAAAATCTCCTTGGCACCCTCAATACCGGCACGTCGGGGTTTCATACCTCTTTCTATTCGGACATAGATGTTCTCGGTCATTACAATGGCATCGTCGACCACAAGACCTACCGAAAGCACGATGGCCAACATCGTAAGGACATTGATACTGAATCCTGCCAGATACATGACAAAGAATGAACCGACCAATGAAACTGGGATAACGATACAGGGAACCAACGTTACACGCCAGTCGCGCAAGAAGAGGAAGATGATGATGATAACCAAGATGAATGCCTCGAAGATGGTATCCTTCACCTCATCGATACTGGCACGAATGAACTTGGTATTATCAAAACTATACTTGAAATGCACATCCTCGGGCAGGTCCTTCTTCATCTGCTCCATGCGCTGGTAAACGTTGTTGGCAATCTCGATGTGGTTGGCACCAGGCTGTGGAACAACAACCACACCGACCATGGGAACACCATCCATCTTCATGTAACTCTTGATGTCGGCAGGACCCAGTTCGGCACGTCCAATATCGCTGAAACGCACAATCTGATTACCGTTGCGCTTGACTACAAGGTCGTTGAACTCTTTGGCAGTGTGCATCAAGCCCATGGTTCGAACGGCCAGTTCAACGGTATTACCCTCAATACTTCCCGAAGGCAACTCAACATTCTCCTTGTCAACGACATTCTTGACGTCCATAGGCGTAATGCCATAGCCAGCCATCTTGACGGGATCAAGCCACAAGCGCATGCAATAACGCTTCTCACCCCAAATACCTACGCTACTCACATCGGAGATGGTCTGCAACTGTTCCTTAACGGTAAGGTCGGCTATCTCGCTGAGTTCCAACAAAGAACGCTTGTCACTCTGCAAGGCAATCATCAGGATAGGCATAGCATCGGCATCAGCCTTAGAAACGGTTGGGGGGTCACAGTCACGAGGCAGGAAGCGCTGGGCACGCGACACCTTATCGCGCACGTCATTGGCAGCCGTCTCAAGGTCAACCGACAACTCAAACTCAACCGTGATACGACTGCTACCCTGTGAACTGACACTCGAAAGCGAACGGATGCCAGGAATACCATTGATATTCTGCTCAAGGGGTTCGGTAATCTGATTCTCAATAACATCGGCATTTGCTCCAGGATAAGAACAGTCTACCGATATGATAGGATTATCCACCGAAGGATACTCGCGTACGCCCAAATAGGAATAGCCAATCAATCCAAAAAGGATGATGACCAACGTCATTACCAACGAAAGTACCGGGCGACGTATACTAAGTTCGGAAATATTCATTTACGGAGGTTTCGTGTGTTTATCATTTTATACCACATCTCTCTTTGGCGACTTCACCATTACTCAATCATGTCGAGAATAACGGGCAAGTCTGTTCTCAACTGGAGCGTACCCGAAGTAATGATGGTGTCGCCCACATGCAAGCCGGTAAGTACCTGAACCTCACCTGCCGTGCGGATGCCTGCCTTGATGTCGACGGGAACTGCCTTGCCACTACGGTAGCAGAACACCTTGTCTACACCCATCTCGGGAACGATTGCCTCGGCAGGAATGACCAATGCGTCAGAGAGTTCCTCGCGCTTCAACTGAATGCTGGCATATAGACCAGGCAATATCTCACGCTGGGTATTGGCATACTTTGCACGGGCAGTAAAGACGTGCTGGTCTTTATCGACTTCCGACTCAACGGCATAAACCTGTGCATGAAAAGAGTCCAGGTTACCCTCTACATTGAAACTGATATCCGTGCCGTCCTTTATCACCTTGGCATAACGCTCTGGTACAGAGAACTCTATCTTCAAAGGTGTAATCTTGGTCAGTTTGGCAACAACAACCGAAGGGGTGGCATAGGCGCCTACACTAACCTGGCGCAAACCCAGAACACCGTCGAAGGGAGCACGTAGTTCTGTCAGACTGATATTTACCTTTACTGCCTCAATCTCTGCCTCAAGCGTTTCCAGATTGGTACGAGCCTCCTCCAAAGCCTCACGACTTGAAGCCTCGCTCTGGAGCAAGTGCTCTTGTCTGCTTACACGGTTCTTGGCAAGTTCTAACTGAGCATTGAGTTTCTTCAATTGTGCCTGCAAAGGTTTGTCGTTAACCTTTGCCAGCAACTGTCCCTTATGGACAACACTTCCTTCCTTGAAGGAGATATTGACAATCTTACCACTCGTCTCAAAACTCAAATCAACTTCCTCGTCGGGAAGGATAAGACCAGTAGTTGAAAATTCATCCGTAAGAGCCTTGGATTTCACGATCATGGCGTTTACATTCAGAGGACCGCCACCACGGCCACCTTTCTCGCCTTTACCACCTTTTCCACCGGGAGCTCCTACTTTACCCTGAGGTCCTTTTGCGTCCAATTCACTATTCGACTTAGGTTGCAGATACAAAATGCCTGCAACAATAGCAACAGCAAAAATACCCACAACAACACCCCATTTTACATTTTTTTTCATATTAAGTTGAAGTTCTCATTATCTATATTTAAATATAGACCTTATTTATATAGAAAGGTTTAATCTGAAAAATGATTTTTTTGTAACTCTGAAAGAATACGTTAAGTTATTTTGTTGGATGATTAGCAACTCTACGTCATCGTCATCAGGGAACGCCTCGCATCGGAAGATCTTTTTCTGATAACTGTTTATCTGTTATCAAAACCATGTCTAAAAAACAACTAGATTTTTTGACATTGAAATTTGCAAATATGCTAAAAAAATAGTATTATTATAACGATTATCTATAACAAAATTTTGTTCCCTCGGGACGTAACATGTTACGTCCCGAGACAGTCAAATATTTATGGATTGTGGGCAATAGATGTAAACCTGTAAATCGCAACTTACCGATTGTGAAGCGTTCTCACAATTTGTAGTTATTTTTGATTGACATCCTATGCGTCTCGATATCTTCCCGATATGTTCCCGATAGATGCCCGATACATTCCCGATGCTTTGACGATGCTAAAATGCCGATGAAAGAAGGACATCAAAGCACAAAGCATCATTAATCATGTAAATATCTATTCAACAAAAAAAGGTAATGATATACCTTGCAAAGCAAACAATATATCATTACCTCTATGGTCAGACTGCATTCTCACACCAGAATAATGGCAGAATGTATCTGTTTGTTGTTGAAGAAGATCAGATTAACTCTTCTGTATGTGAAGACACAAAGTTAATGTCGGAAATCACAGCTCAGAATCAGAGCATGAGAAGGTGGTGCCACGGTTCATATCACCGGTTGAAAGACCCAGTTTGAGCCACTTCATACGCTGGGCAGAGGTTCCGTGTGTGAAGGTCTCGGGAGTGGAATAACCACGTGCCTTCTCCTGAAGGTAATTGTCACCAATAACCTCGGCACATTTGATGGCCTCCTGCAGATCGCCATCGTCGAGCGAAGCAAAAGTCTTCTTCTCGTGATAGCCCCACACGCCGGCATAGAAATCGGCAAGAAGTTCAAGACGAACACTCACCTTATTGGCCTCCTTCTCGTTAAGGCGAGACATCTTCTCGTGTGCCTTGTCCAGAGAACCTAAAAGGTATTCTACATGATGTCCTACCTCATGCGCAATGACGTAAGCATAAGCAAAATCGCCATCGGCACCCAATTGTTTCTTCATACTAGAGAAAAAAGAAAGGTCGATATACAAGCACTGGTCTGCCGAACAATAGAAGGGACCCATGCTGGCACTACCGTTGCCACAACCGGTACTGACGCTTCCGGTGTAAAGCACCATAGTGGGAGGCGTGTATGTCTTGCCCATTTGCTGGAAAACAGGTCCCCACACATCCTCTGTGCTGGCAAGTATCTGCTTTGAGAACTTAGCCAAAGCTTGCTCTTCAGCAGTAAATGTCTGTCCACTGGCAGGTTGTTCGGTTACACTACCATGTTGCATTTGGTTGGTAACAGTACCGATAACCTGTTCAACACTTCCACCTTGCAATAGCAACATAATGCCTGCAATGATGGCACCGATGATGCCACCGCCACCGAGCATCATCTTGGTGCTACGGCCACGGCGATCATCAACATTTGTACTTTCTCTTCTTCCGTCTAGTTTCATAATATCAATTCATTTAAGATTCGTAAGCTTGCGAGATTAATCCATTTTGTTTTGAGATTAAATCATGCAACCCTCGAAATTAAATCATTTTACCTTCGAAATAGAAACCTTCATGGTAACAGGACCACGGGCAATCTCGTACTGAGGCAATGGACCAGGACCACAACTTGCATTACCCAAGCCACGCATAGCGGCATCGAGATGCAAAACGGTTTCAGCACGACGAACATTGGGAAGCTGATGCTTGAAGCGTGTCTTCCACAAATCCTCGTCGGTATAGTGCTGAGCGCTGAAGTCGAAGGTACCCTCGAGAGCCTCAATGCGGATGCCTCGTCCTTCCCTATCGGTAATCTGCAACCAACGGTTGTCACAACGCTCACCCATGCTCTGAGGACGGATATACTCTTCCTCCATAGCAGTTACCGTAGTATTGTAACGACCTACGAAAGCAGCATCCTTACGGTCGGGATAGTTCTCGATGGGACCACGTCCATACCACTCAACATTCTCCAAAGTAAACATGAGCATTGACTGAAGACCCAAACGTGAGAAATCGCGTGCATGCTCCTCATCGAAGGTAACGCTCATATCCACCTTACCACCTTCTGTAATCTGGTAAGTTATAGTATAGCTTGCGCTATTGCCATTCTGGGGAGCACCACCCTCGTTGCCACGACGCTGACGCAAACCCTCAGCCTTGACATTCACCTTGCAAGATACGGTTACCGTATCCACCTTCTCGTTATGACTGAAGGTGCATTCGGACACAGACATACTGGTAGAGAAGAATCCATGACCATCGTTGTTGATGCTACGATAACCATTGAATGCCATACCCTGGCCATCTTGAATCATCTCAAGATTACCGTACTCCAAACTGGTAAGCATACCCGTTGACTTGTCAATTAGTACCGCCCAGTCATCTTTCCTGACACCAATAGTATTACCGTTCTGAACAAAGTCGCGTCCTTCAAATGCATTACCCTTAACAACTTTATTTTCAGACTTGTTATTTGCAAGAAGCAACTGGTTATCGGCAACCGAGTGTCCAGCCTTTGCCCAAGAAGTTGCCTGTTGCAATTGGAGTGAGAGGTTCAGGAAGTATTCTCCTGCTTCGGTAGGCATCTCAACGGGTAGAGGAAGAATAATGCTGTCGCCGGGAGCCACGCTGGGCATGCTCAGACGTCCCTCCTTCACCTTGACGCCATCGCGAACAAGTGAATAAACCATGTTGAACTCGTTGAGGTTGGTGAAGCAATAACGGTTGCGAACGCGAACCTGATTGTCGCTTGTCAGGGCAAAATCAGCATACTGATAAACAGCCTTTACCTCCCACAACTTGGGAGTGATGTGACGGTCTGCGGTAATGATACCATTGCAACAGAAATCGTTATCATTGGGATGATCGTTGAAACCACCACCATAATACATATTAGTAGTAGGTTCGCCGTGCTTGCAAGGGCTCTGGTCAACCCAGTCCCAGATCCAGGCACCAATCTGACGCTGACTCTTGAACTCGATATAATCCCAATACTCCTTGAGATTACCGATAGAGTTACCCATGGCATGAGCATACTCGCAAATGAAATAAGGACGGCCCTGCAAACCCTTGTTCTGGTCGAAACCAATCATGCCTCCCACACTGGGATACATCTGACTGTCCATATCGGCGGCTTCATTCATACCCTCGTAGTGAACCATACGATTGTCGAGTGCCTTGATAGCCTTGTAAGCCTCACGGAAGTTATCACCACCGCCACACTCGTTACCCATACTCCAGAAGATGACAGAGGGATGGTTACGGTCGCGAAGTACCATACGCTCCTCACGGTCTACGTAAGCATCACGCCATTCAGGATTGCGACTCAAAGAATGATTACCATGGCACTCAACATCAGCTTCGTCCATAATGTAAAGACCATAGTAGTCATAAAGGGCATACATCTTGGGATCGTTGGGATAGTGAGAGGTACGAACCGTGTTGAGGTTGAATTGCTTCATCAGGACAATATCCTGAATCATGCTCTCAACGGGGATTGCCTTACCATAGATGGGATGGGTGTCGTGACGGTCTGCACCCTTGAACAGCACACGCTGGTTGTTGATGTAGACACGGCCATTGCGGTTCTCAATCTTGCGGAAACCATACTTCATGGTAACCACCTCACCGTTCAACTTAACATTAACCGTATAAAGATTGGGCTTTTCAGCACTCCACAACTTGGGATTATTGACTGTCATGGTAGCAACTGCAGGTGTAGAACTTCCGGCGGGCATGTGAACTGGAGCACTCTCAGTACGAGCAACAAGCTTTCCTTCGGCGTCAACAATCTCAACGCAAGGAGCAAAATCAGTTGTCTTGCCCAAGTTAACGAGTTCCTGAGTCACCTTAACGGTAGCCTTGGTAAGGTCATCGTTGAGTTCAGAAGTTACATAGACGTCGCGAACGAGATTCTTGTTGCGAGCCTCCATATAAACATCACGATGAATACCACTCAAACGGAACATATCCTGGTCCTCGAGATAAGAACCATCGCTCCAACGATAAACCTCAACGCAGACGAGGTTTTCCTTACCGGGCTTCACGAACTTGGTTACATCGAACTCAGCACCTGTGTTGGGACCCTGCGTGTAACCCACCTTCTTGCCATTGACAAAGATATAGGCTGCACTATAGATACCATCGAAACAGAGGTAAATCTCCTTGCCGTTCCAGTTAGCAGGCACATTGATGGTGCGACGATAACTACCCACGGCATTGGGCTCGTCCATTACGGTATAGCCCTCCTGGCCACGGATGAGGGGAGGAACGTTCTTGATAGGATATGTTACGTTGGTATAGATGGGAGTACCATAACCCTGCATCTCCCAACAACTGGGCACAGGGATGGTCTTCCAATTGCTGGCATCGTAATTGGTCTTATAGAAGTCTTTGGGACGGTCTTCTGGTTTGGGAACCCAGTTAAACTGCCACTGTCCGTTGAGCATCATACGCAAACTGCTACGAGGAGTGAGCCAAGGATGATTGTAGGCAGGGTCACTCTTCATCTCGCTCTCACTGGCATAACGAAGCATGAAATTGTGTGTACGCTCCTTGTTGATAGCAAAGATGTGCTGGTTTTCCCAGTCGTTCTTGCTGGTACCCGAAGCATCAAGGGCATTCACCTTGAGGTTAGTCTTTACGAAATGCCATTGTACGCACTCATCTTCGGGCTTGGCATTGAGCTGCCAAACGCGTCCACCAGGCTGACAGTTGTCCTTGTAACCCAAACGCATGCCACCTGCCTGGCAAGTCAGCACATAAGTATCCTCGGCCACCTTCTGCAATGCCCAATACTGATTCTGATTACCGGGAGAAAGTGCCCAAGGGGTAACATTACCTTCACGATTACCATGATTACCATTGTCGAGAGCCATCATAGTGTAAGGATTGTAAAGCATTACAACACCCTCACGATCGGTGTTGTAGACATTCCAGACCTGTGATTGTGACTTCTTGTTAACAGGAGTAAACGTGATGGTTCCACTTTGATTGTCAAGTGCCAAACCATCGCCAATCTCCAGACGATAACCTTGGTTTTTGTCAAATGTCTGCGCCGACATAGAAGAAGAGATAAACAACGCAGCCATCAACAAGGTTAGTTTCTTGAAAATTTTGTTCATGTTGTTGGTATAGTTAATTTAAATTTTGGTATAGAATTATTCAACGCACAAATATACAAAAAATATCAATAAAGAGCAAAGACGTAGAGAAACCTTTTACGATTTCAGTACGTCTTTGACTAAATTGTGGTATTTAAGTGATATTTACACTCAATATTCAAGCCATTTTCAAATCTCCTTTCAACTACTTCTTGACAGAGAATTTATAGATACAAGTGTGCTTGTAGGTTTGACCCGGAGCAAGAACCGTGCTGGGGAACTCAGGATGATTGGGTGAGTCGGGATACATCTGCGACTCTAAGGCAATAGCCTTACGAGCACCGGTGTAAACCTGCAGACCGGGATGATCATTGAGCACCTCCATTACACGTCCAGACTTGGGAGAATAGAGGGTAGCCACGCTCTCAACCTTGCCTTGCTTCTTGTGATTCAGACAGAAGTTATTGTCATAGTTCATCACCTTGCCCTCAGGAATCTCGAAACGTTGACCAAAACGGAAACCACCAGGCATTGACATCTGACGATCGCCAATCTTCACGCCATTACGGAAGTCATAAAGCGTACCTTCAACAGGAGTGAGATTGCCCGAAGGAATACCCTCACGATTTGTCTCGGTGATATTGTCGGCTTTGATAGTCAGGATGTGC
Organism: Bacteroidaceae bacterium; assembly: GCA_045643405.1. Taxonomy (GTDB): domain Bacteria; phylum Bacteroidota; class Bacteroidia; order Bacteroidales; family Bacteroidaceae; genus Physcousia. Next base: position 13,247 of record JAZUKS010000110.1, read on the forward strand.
TCCATGATGTCTCCATCGCCAATACCGTCAAGATTGAAATAAGCGTGATGAGAGAGGTTGCATACCGTCTTCTTGTCAGTAGTTGCCTCATAATAGATTTTCAAGCCACCCTTTTCAACCGTATAGGTCAAGGTTGTCGTCAATGTTCCGGGAAAACCATCAAGACCATCAGCCAGGACACACTTCATAACAAGTTGCTTGTCTGTGTGCTTTACAACATCCCAAACGGTGTGGTCGAAACCTTTAAGACCACCGTGCAAAATGTGCTGACGACTGTTCTTCGTCACATCATACCCTACTCCATCCAACTCAAAATGAGCATTTGCAATTCTGTTTGCAAAACGTCCCAAAGCAGGACCTACCTGACCCAGATTGTAGTTAACGTAGTCCTTTAAGTTTGAACATGTAGTTACCACATTATCAAGTTTCCCATTGCTGTCGGGAGTAAAGAGGGTGACAATGAAACCACCATAGTTCAGAATCTGTGCACCAATCTTTCCGTCAGTAATGTTATAGAGCCCAACTTTCTTGCCGTCAATGATGCTGTCGTAGGGAGCAGAATCGATAAATGGCATCTTCTGAGCCATGCTACTGAGGCAACCTACAGCAAGAAGTGCAACTGATAAAAGAAATTTCTTCATTATTAAATAATGTGATTACTTATTTCAATGAATCGAGGAACGAGAACAAATCTGCCATCATCTGATTGTGGTAAGCAAAGTACTGACCGCAACCAAATCCGTGTCCACCTCTGGGATAAGCATGAATGTTAGCCTTCACCTTTGCCTTCTTGAGAGCCAGATAATACTCTGCAGAGTTACGGGGAGGAACGAGGAAGTCATCATCTGCCAGGATGATAATGGCAGGAGGTGTCTGACTGGTTACCTGAAGCGAATTGTTGTACTTGTCTTCCAACTCCTTGCTGGCATTCTCGCCAATAAGAGCATTGTGAGAATCAAGGTGTGTAACTTCCTTATCCATAGAGATAACGGGATAGAACAAAATCTGGAAATTGGGACGTGTAGCCTCGTCATTATGGGTAGCAATGGTAGAAGCCAAATGACCACCTGCAGAAGAACCCAACACACCTACCTTCTGAGCATCAATCTTCCATTCCTGTGCCTTCTCGCGGATGAGGCGCATAGCCTCGGTAGCATCGCTGATGGGCACATCAGTAACACCATTAGGCATACGATAGTTCAGTACGATAGTGGCATAACCCTTGGGAGTAAGGTAGTTAGCCCACTCGTAACCTTCCTGACCGAGTGAAAGCATACGGTAACCTCCACCGGGAATGACGAGAACAGCCTTGCCATTGCGAACCGAATCCTCGGGGAGGAACACACGAATCATAGGCTTGTAGTTACGCTTGCTATCATCATAGGGTTCGTTGTCGATGCCATTGGTATTGGGTTTGCCATTCTGCCAAAGATCAATATCAAAACTCTTGAGTGTAACCTGTGGTTGCTGTTGCATCATCATGGGGCGACGAGGTCTCTGGCCACCCTGTCCCATCTGGGGTTGAGCCATTGCTGAGCAAGTGCCCAGCAACAGCATTATACTGAAAAGAATCTTTTTCATTATTTAACAATAAGATTTAGAATCCGAACATACGATTACCACCCTCAGGCTTGATGGGCTTGCCAACTTCTGATGCCTCGGCATCCTTGTCGTTCAACTTGAAGAGCATGAACGAGGGATTTGCCTTGGTACAGGGCTTCCAAACGCCATCCTTGGGACCATTGGGATTGCTGTACTTAGCGAAGTTGGTCCAAGCAGTCAACATCTTCTCAGACAAATCCCAGTCACCCTTTGTCCAGGGACGCCAGCAATGCTTCAAAGACTTGAATACGAACCAAAGGTCTGATGAGTGGAAAGCACCCTTCAAACGAGAGGTTACCTCGGGATGAGAACCATCATCGGGAAGAGGGCGTGCAAACTCATAAGCGTATGCCTTGCCACCCTTGCTCTCGCGAACACGGCAGAACTCTGCAATACCCTCGCTCATATCACCCATATCATTCAAGGTGTAACCAATCATATAAGGTACATCTGCCAAAGTACCCTGACGTGTAGCGTCATCAAAACTCTTCAAGCTAACATAACCCTCAACGATAGGCATAAGGGGCAGGTAAGCGCGCTCGCCGGTAGCACCAGCATAGATAGAAGAGAGAGCGTGGATGGTCTCGGTAGAAGCCTGACGCATCTTCTTGAGGTCTGTAAGACCAGCCCAATCCATCATCTTCTTGGTAGCAGCCTCTGCATCCTGCAAACTCATAGGAGCAAAAGGACCTGCGGGACGAGAACCTTCGGGATTGATACCGTTAGCACTCATAATCACAGCCTTATGGAACAAACCACGTGCCAAGGGAGACTCGCAGAGAGTACGCACGCTACCACCACCAGCACTCTGGCCGAAGATGGTCACGTTATTGGGGTCGCCACCAAACTGCTCGATATTCTTCTTAATCCACTTCAAAGACTCAATCTGGTCGAGGATACCATAGTTACCCGACACATTGTGAGCGCTCTCCTTTGACAACTCGGGATGGCAGAGGAAACCAAATACGCCAAGACGGTAGTTGATGCTGACCAGCACCACGTCCTTGCTACCCCACTCCTGTCCGTCGAACTCGGGTTCCGTACCCCATCCTTCACGATAACCACCACCGTGAATCCACAACGCAACGGGCAACTTCTTGTTCTTCTGACCGGGAGCCTTGGTCCATACGTTCAGATACAAGCAATCCTCGCTATAGGGAGCCTCTTTGCCATAACCCCATTCGGTGGTATAACCGCCAGGATAGTGAACTGCCTGATAACTGGGATGACCGAAAGTGTCGCAAACCTTAATGCCCTTCCAAGGCACAATAGGCTGAGGCTCTTTCCAACGGTTCTCGCCAATAGGAGCAGCTGCATAAGGAATGCCACGATAAACGTAAACATCCTTGTGGTCGTCTGCCAACACTCCCTGCACCTTACCACCTTCGATGTCGAGTACAGGGTTCTGAGCCTTCATCGACATGGTAGACATGAGGGCTGTCAAAACAAGTAATACTACTTTTTTCATTTTCTTTAGATTTTAGATTTTTATATCCGATTTAATTAAAAATATCCGTTCTATGCTTACAGAGTTTGCATGGTGAAGTAATGCATGTTTGTGAATGCACCACTTACTTTTTCGTTGCATAGTGATAAATCATTACCAAAACTTATTATGCAAAGTTAACTAAATAATGCGAAAACAATACTATTTCAGCCTAATTTATTATTAATAAATATAAAAAATGTATCAAATCAGAAAATCTCTTTTTCAATATTGATAATGGCAAAATAAAAAACACTACTTTTGCAGTACAATAGCAAATATAGGAAAATGACAAAAGTAACAAACAGACTATCCAATATTATCATCTCGTTGCTGTTTTCAACGGCAATGTCGGCACAGGTTAACTTACATTTTGCTTCGACAGACGAAGCCAAAGAGATGATTGCGGAAGACGACTCGTATACCGATGGGTGGGGACAATTTGACTTTGATTCACGTGTTGGACACAGCAACGCTACACGCGAAGAACTGCGCAAATTTCAGAAAGAGCAATGCCGTGAGTTCAACCAAGAAGAGAAGAACAGCATTCTGGCAAGTTTCGCTCGTTTGATGGATTTTGCCAAGAAAAAGAATCTCGAACTACCCCTTCCCGAGGAGATTGTCTTTGTCAAGACAACAATGGCAGAGGAAGGTGGTGCTGGTGGTTATACCCGTAAAAACCGCATCTATGTTCATGAGAAAATAGGATTAAACAGACAAATAGACAAATTCATTGCCCACGAACTTTTTCATGTACTGACAAGAAACAGTAAAGCGTTCAAGTCGAAAATGTACGATGTCATAAGTTTCAAGTTATTAGATAAATCTATCGAATTTTCTAAAGATATAGTTGATATGCGCATCAGCAATCCGGATATCAGCAAATACGATGCTTATGCAGACCTCACCATTGCAGGCAAAACACGTCCATGCACGATGATGATCTATGCCAACAAGAGTTTTGAAGGAGGTTCGTTCTTCAACTACCTAAAGATTGGTTTGATACCACTTGACGAGAATTTCAATCCTATCATTAATGATGGGCAGACTGTCATCTATCCATTGGACGAGTGCACCGATTTCTATGAAAAGGTTGGAAAGAACACTCGTTACGTCATCAATCCGGAAGAGTGCCTGGCAGACAACTTCAGTTTAGTAATGACTGGGGTTGATAGTGGCAACGCCGAATCACCTTCAATTCTCGACAATATCGTAACCGTACTACAAACCTGGAATAAGGAGAATTGACAGTTGGTGACAACAACAATAAATGTGGATAAAAAAGAAAAGAACGGAAAGTAGATAAATAAGAAAAGAACGGAAGCCTAATGGTTTCCGTTCTCTTTTTGTATTACTCCCTCATGAGAGAGTTATGCTTCTTGTTACCTGAGCGTTAAAGTATAACGTATAACGCCAAGCAACTAAACGCTTACAATAAATTATACCTCCTTATTCTTAACTACCGACTCATAGTAAGCCAAGTAGTTATCCTTCTGGTCGCTTGCCATCCAAGCCATAGCAGAACGGGGATGATCGTTCTGTGAACCAGTAATCATATAAGGAATGAAGTAACCCCAGTCAATCTCCTTCTGCAAGGGATGAATGTGATCCTGGATGCACTTGATGATGGGCTCCAACTTGTACTTAGGATTCTTGAGGAATGAAATCAAGAGCTCCATGGGACAGTTACCTGCACCACGTCCAATACCCAACATAGTAGCGTCGAGCATGCGGGCACCAGTACGGATACACTCAATGGTGTTGGCAAATGCCAACTGGGTGTTGTTGTGTCCGTGGAAACCAATGCACTTGCCGGGAAGAGCCTTGATGTACTTGTTTACGAGGCTGTGGATGTCCTCTGAATAAAGGCTACCGAAACTATCAACAAGATAGAAGGTACCTACGCGTGAGTTGGCAACATCCTCAAGAACCTGGTCGAGAGCACGATCGTTAACCTTTGAAACTGCCATCAGGTTAATGGTTGCCTCATAACCCTTATCCATAACATGATGAGCCAGTTCAATAGCCTTATCAATCTGATAATCATAGCAAGCCACACGGAAAAGGTCTACAACACTCTCGTCCTTGGGACGAATATCATCAAACTTGATACGGCCAATATCAGCCATAACAGAGAGTTTGGTGTTGGTATTGTTCTCGCCAACAATCTCGCGAAGCTCGTCTTCTGCACAGAACTTCCAGGGTCCGAACTCAGGACGAGGGAACTGGTCCTCGCTACTGATATAACCAATCTCCATATAATCAACTCCTGCTTCAACGCATGAGTCATAAACACCTTTGACAAATTCTTTGCTGAACTGCCATTTGTTCATCAAGCCACCATCACGGACAGTGCAATCAAGCACCTTGATATCCTCTTTATACATTGCTTGTCTTATTTTATTGTTATTAGTTTCCATTTTTCAATACGAGCTTTTTCTCTTCATCGATATAGAACTGAATCAGTTTTTTGTAAACCTCTTCAATCACATCAGGATCAAGACCTTTTTCGGCAGCCCAATCGCGACGGGTACGGATAACGGTAGCCCTTCGTTCTGAAGCTTCAATGGCCTTGTCTGTTGCCTCCTTGTATTTGACCACCTCATGCACATAACCCAAACGGATTGCGAGCAAGTTGATAATCTCATTATCGATGTTGTTAATCTCGTTTCTTACCTCATCGATGTTTGTACATTCCTGAGGCAACTTTTCATTTACACTATGTGACACTTTAAATAACTGTTTAGTGATTTTACAAAGTGGACGCAAAGGTAGTAAAAAATATCCAAAATGAAAACAAAACAAACGATTTTCATACATAGTACCATGAAAATATGCCATATTTGTTTCAGAATATCAAATTTGTCAAATATTAGATGGGCAATTCTGGCTTATTATTGCTCAAATAAGGGTGAAATAACGACACATAACCACATATAAATACTAATGTTGAGCAAGTTACGACCCAGAAAAGTATAAATACATAACATAATGTTTGGTGTTTTGTCAAATTATTACTAACTTTGCCATAGAAAACAAAATACAGATGTGAAAAAAGCAATATACATCATTATCGTGGTGGTGCTGGCAGCATCGTTACTGATAGAGTTCATTACCAAACAGTTTGCCATTGACCTGGGTAGCATGAGTTGGGTGGCACATTGGGTATCATCTCCTGTTGCCCTCTTGCTGGGTATCGCATTTGCACTCGTCTTTGGCGCAACCTATGAAAAATTCACAAAGTTGATGTCAAAGAAGATGCTTCAGTATTCGGTAATCGGATTAGGTTTCGGCATGAACGTTACAGCAGCAATTGCTTCGGGAAAAGAGGGAATGCTCTTTACCATTGCCAGCGTATTCGGTACGCTTTTCATCGGATATCTATTAGGTAGAAAACTATTAAAGGTCGACTCACAAACAAGTTATTTAATATCTTCTGGTACTGCTATTTGTGGTGGTTCTGCTATTGCAGCGGTTGGACCCACTATCAAGGCCAAATCAGAGTGCATGTCTGTAGCGCTTGGAGTAGTATTCGTACTCAATGCCCTGGCACTCTTCATCTTCCCCTATATTGGTGATGGCATTGGCATGACGATGAAACAGTTTGGCATGTGGGCAGCCATCGCAATTCATGACACAAGTTCGGTGGTTGGAGCAGGTAGTGCATACGACGTAATGCATCCCGACATGATGGCTTCAGAAGGTGTCTCTGCGCTCGAAGTAGCCACAACCATCAAACTGACACGTGCCCTTTGGATTGTAGCATTGGTAATTGTAACCCCCTTCTTCTTCCGCAAGAGCGAAGAAAACGAAGGTGCAGGCAAGCCTTGGTACAAGACCGTTCCCATGTTCATTGTATGGTTTATTGTTGCCATTTTGGTCAACACATACATCTTGAGCAACGAATCGCTTATTGGTGCTGAAGGTGCCAAAATAGGCACACAAATTAGCGGAGCTGTCAATCAACTGGCAAAGCATACCATAACATTATCTCTCTTCTTTATTGGTGCCGGACTTACACGCAACACATTAAAGGCTGTTGGCATTCGTCCCCTCATCCAAGGCGTTTTGTTGTGGGTTGTTATCAGTTTAGCTTCTCTCGCCTACATTTTGTGGGTAGCGTGAGAAGCATGCATTGTAAAGAAGTTTTTCTCTGTAAAACTATCTCATCCTTCTTCGTCCATCACTTTAGGTAAGCCTCATGTTTCCCTTACCATCCCCCGTATTTTACGGAGGAACATCGGAGGAAAGTAAGGGGAACATCGTGTAATGAGCGAAAACATTTCTCAAAATCAAATAGTTGTAATTCTAAAATCATTACAAAACCAAGCATCACTTCTCATTCCATCTTTGCGAATTATCTTTTCTGCATTCATGGCATGTAAAGAATAATGATTATTCAGAATACTGGTTAAACATAAAATAGAAAGAGTGTCACACCATCTTTTGCAAACAAACATTTCACCACCAAATAGGTCTTTGCGATTAAAGAAACAGACTGCAAAGCAACGAACCTTGGCACGCAGAACAGCAAAAAACACACCTAAGCCAATGCAAATTTCATTCTTACGCAACATTTTGACCAAAATATTTGCGAAATAGACCAAAAAATCATATCTTTGCAAATATTAACAGAAAAAGCCGAAGCGCTGTATAGGAAGTAGGCATAAAGAAATAACAAAAAAAAGTTATGAAAAAGTTTTTTGTAATTGCACTCGCAGCAATGAGCCTTTCAATGGTATCTTGCAAGAGCGCAGAGGAGAAGAAGTGTATCGAGTACGTTGAGCAGATCAGCAAGTGCATGGAGTCTGAAGATACCGCAGGTGCTATCAAGGCTTGCGATGAAATGCAGGAGTGGATGCAGAGCCTGAACGGCGAGCAGCAGGAAAGCCTCAAGAAGGCTCTTGGTCCTGACGGCGAGGCTCAGATGCAGACCTTGGTTGAGATGGTAGAATTGATGAAGAGCTTGCAGTAATCTGTCATCATATCCGATGCTCAGGCATTGGGTAAACGAAACACATCACCACAACTTCCTCGTAGCAAATAGCTACACTATAAGAAGGTGTGGTGATGTTTTTTTGTCACAATGCAGAACATAAACACAGAAAAATACTTTAATTCTATCCACAAAATTTGCTTTATAAAGAAACATTCACTAACTTTGTAAAAAGATAAAAATACAACTTTATATCCATGAAATCAGATATTGAAATTGCAAGAGAGACTCCTCTGAAACCCATCACGCAAGTTGCTGCAAGCTTGAACATTGCAGAAGATGACCTACAGCATTATGGCAAGTATATTGCAAAAGTACCAGAATCGCTCATCGACGACGACAAGATAAAGCAACATAAGCTTATCTTGGTTACCGCCATTACCCCCACCAAGGCAGGTATTGGCAAGACAACCGTCAGCATCGGTCTTGCGCTGGGATTGCAGAGTCTCAAGAAAAATGCCGTTCTGGCACTTCGTGAACCCTCGTTGGGTCCTTGCTTCGGCATGAAGGGAGGTGCCGCTGGCGGTGGATACGCACAGGTATTGCCCATGGACAAGATCAACCTGCATTTCACAGGCGACTTCCATGCCATCACATCAGCCCACAACATGATTGCGGCCTTGCTTGACAATTATATCTATCAGCATAAAGATGAGGGATTTGCGCTCAAGGAGATTTTATGGAAACGCGTACTCGACGTCAACGATCGCAACTTGCGCTACATCGTAACTGGCTTAGGGGCAAAGACCAATGGCGTAACCATGGAGAGTGGTTTTGACATCACACCTGCCAGCGAGATCATGGCCATCCTTTGTCTGTCACAAGATGCCGATGACCTTCGTCGACGCATCGAGAACATCCTCTTGGGTACTACCATCGACGGCAAGCCTTTCCGTGTTAAGGACATGGGTGTAGCAGGAGCCATCTGCGTCTTGTTACAAGATGCCCTACATCCCAACCTGGTACAAACCACCGAGAACACACCCGCGTTTGTACACGGAGGTCCCTTTGCCAACATCGCACACGGATGCAACTCAATCATTGCAACACGTCTGGCATTGACTTACGGAGATTACGTCATTACTGAGGCAGGTTTTGGTGCCGACTTAGGAGCAGAGAAATTCTACGACATCAAGTGCCGTAAGAGCGGACTTCAACCCGCGCTTACCGTATTGGTTGCCACCACACAAGGACTGAAGATGCATGGCGGTGTACCCGTAGAGTCCATAAAAGAACCAAATCTTGAAGGTTTGTCTTTAGGACTTGCCAACCTTGACCGCCACATTCAGAACATGCAAGGCTTTGGCCAAACGGTTGTTGTATGTTTCAACCGATATGCTACCGATACCGATGAAGAGATCGAACTCTGTCGCAAGCATTGCAAAGAGATGGGCGTTGGCTTTGCCGTCAACAATGCTTTCCTTGAAGGCGGAAAAGGCGCTGAGCCCTTGGCACGCTTGGTGATCGACACCATCGAGAAGAACCCCAGCAAACCCTTGCAACTCACCTACCCCGATGAAGCAAGTGTGGAGGAGAAGGCAGAAGCGGTATGCAAGAAGATTTACGGAGCAAAAAGCGTAACATTTGCGCCTGCAGCAAAGAAGATGATTGAACGCATCAATGAACTGGGCATCAGTCATTTCCCCATCTGCATTGCCAAAACCCAATATTCCTTCTCTGCCGATCAGAAGGCTTATGGAGTTCCCACCGGTTTCAATATTAACGTACGCGATATCGTAATCAATACCGGTGCAGAGATGCTCGTACTCATTGCCGGCGACATCATGCGTATGCCTGGACTCCCCAAGAGTCCGCAAGCTGAACGTATCGACATTGTCAACGGTCAGATTGAAGGCTTGTCGTAATGTCATGACACAAGTTTCGCAACTTGAAAAAGGTATTACCACGACGCAAGTCTGTTCTGCACTCCCCTGACCATGCACTTCCAGTCCTTGGGGTCTGGTTTTAGACGACGAGTCGGCAGATTCGGTTTCGTTTCACGATGTTGCCATAGAGTTTGCGAAACATAAATAAATTTAATAGAATATGAAAATAGTAGTTCTTGACGGTTATGCCCTGAATCCAGGAGACTTAAGCTGGGAAGGCATCTCAGCTTTAGGTGAGATGACCATCTATGACCGTACAAATGTAAACGACATTATTGAAAGATGCGAAGGAGCTGACATCGTACTCACCAACAAGGTACCATTCAGTTCGGAAACGCTATGTCAGTTACCCCAATTGAAAATGATTGGCGTGATGGCAACGGGCTACAACATCATCGACACCAAAACTGCCAAGCAACAAGGTGTTGTTGTCTGCAATATACCTGCTTATAGCACAGCATCGGTCGTACAATCGGTTTTCTCACTTTTGCTGACCATAACCAATCGTGTAGAACACTATACACGCCAGATTGTTGATGACAAGCGATGGAGCAAGAATGCAGACTTCTGCTATTGGGATACTCCACTCATAGAATTGGACAAGAAGCGCTTTGGCGTTTATGGTCTGGGAAATATAGGCTCACGCGTAGCCATGGTGGCACAATCGTTTGGCATGGATGTTGTGGCCCTTACAAGCAAAGAGCCATCTCAACTGCCTAATGGCATCACCAAGGTGGATGAGGAAACCTTCTGGCGTGAATGCGATGTAGTGTCTTTGCATTGTCCGCTAACACCGGCAACCCAGAATCTTATCTGCAAGGATACCATCAACAAGATGAAGCAGGGTGCCATCATCATCAACACGAGTCGTGGTCCCGTGGTCAACGAGCAGGATGTTGCCGATGCGTTGAAGGAAGGAAAGCTGTCAGCATTCGGAGCAGACGTGCTTTGCACAGAACCTGCCAAGGAGGATAATCCCCTACTCTCAGCGCCCAATGTATTCCTGACACCACACATAGCTTGGGCAACCTTTGAGGCAAGATCACGATTGATGAATATACTGACAAATAATGTTGAGGCATTCATAAACGGGAATCCCATCAACATGGTGAATTGAATAGAATCGTAATTCTGTAATTGTGCAGTCCGAAACTGTACATACAACCAAAAGAAAACAATAATGCGAAGCAAGTTGCTTCGCATTATTATTATGTATAATCTGAATGAAACATTCAGAAATAAAGAACCGAACGGTTTGGATTACTTCAAAACAACAGTAATGTCCTTACCCTCCTCGGTTACCTCGAGCTTATCCTCGCGGAGCAACCAACCCATAGCCAAATAAAGCTCCTTGTCGGTCTTAATCTTAGCTACCTTCTTCAAATCCTTGGTGTTCATTGCACCATTCTCGTTGAGTGCGCTCCAAATAGCACCTGCAACAGTTCCAATCTTTTCGTTCATAATCGTTTTACCTTAATAAGTTAATGAATTAGTGTTAATTACACACTATATAAATATTAAATACTTCTTCTCAATCTTTTTACTAAAACTTTACAAAGGTAATGATTATTCTAATTTATGCCAAAATATGTATGTTATATAGCAGTTTTTTGCCCGATTTCTTGTTTTATATCAATTTTATGAGTAATTTCGCAGTAAAATTAAAACATAATGAAGAAGTTACTAATCTTTATCATACCAACTCTTTTACTTACAAGTTGTGGCAGAAAAAGCATCGAGGAACAGATGGAAGAGAGTGCCAAGGAGTTCACAGAAAAGCAATGTCCCAAAGCAATAGACGATTTTACAACTATTGACAGTACCGTCTTTGATGTAAAAACACGTACAATGAACTATTACTACACGCTGAAAGGAAACCTTGATGACAAGGATATTTTCACACAAAGTGTAATTGAAGACTTCAAGGAGAAACTCCTTATGCAGTTGCGTGATGACCTGGGATTGAAGAAAGAGAAGGAAGCAAAAATAAACTTCGCATATCATTATTTCTCTGAAAAATCAGGTGAAGCGTTCATGTCAATTACCTATACAGAAAAAGATTATACAGGTAAGATGACACCGCAATCATTCAACTACCACGAAACAAAAATACTACGAGAGTATTCACAATTGCACTATCCTTTGCGACAGGACTCATGCACAGTAATTGATAGTCTTTGGTATGACTCCATTTCACGAACCGTTACTTACGACTATACCGTCAACGGTATGCTCGATGACGATTCGCTTTATCAAGACAAAACCATCAAGAATGCTGTAGAACGAAGTCTCATAGAAATCATCAAGGAGGATCAAAGCAAGACCATAGAACGTGATAAGGAAAAACTTGACTTTGCCGTTCGCTATTTCTCAAAGACCACAAAGAAGCTTCTGCTGAAGATTCATATCAAGAACGACAAACTGCACTAATACAATAAAAAAGGAAAGCACGCTATTATGCGTGCTTCTTTTTTCCTATGGTCTTTAAGATGCGATTCTTCAAAGACTTTATTATCTGACCGAAATTACCTCTTCGCAGATTCAGCCATAACTCTTCCAAGGAATACTGGACTTTTCTGAAAGGAGAATTCCAAGCATTAAGCAGATAATATTCACGTTGATAAGAAGCATCCTCTTCCACTTTATCAGGATGAGCAAGAGGGAACTTCATCTCGTGACGTGGCATAATGAACTGCCAACGCATGCGTTTTGGCAGAAGGTCTAACTGTGCAGAAAAATGTGTTCCGCCATCCATACCTATATTATTTATAAGGTTACGCGATGGCATGATGGCCAATCCATCATTGAGCAACATGTAGGCCCAGAAAATGCTTTCGTAATACTCCTTACCCGTAGCCATGTGATTCTGGCACATGGCTACCATATCGTTACGTTGCTTATACCGACTGACTTTTTCTTTCAACATCGCCAAACGGGCAGGATCCTTCAAGAAAGCGTAATCGCCTTCCCAATTATTTACTACTCTTGCCCATGATGCCCAACCCCAAATAGAGAAAGCACGAGTAAAGAAATACGACGAATCAGCCTGAGGGTCATCCATACGCTTGGATACCATAAAACCGGATATCAAGGTAATGCGTTCGTCATTTTCATACCTATCGAGCATCTCCTTGCAGAAGGGGAAGAAGGATTGCGAAGGTACATCATCGTCCTCAAGCACAATGCACTTATCCGTCAAAGAAAATGCCCAACGTTGCGATAGGTATTCGGCAGGATCGCAACCAACATTTTTCTCCTGATAGTTGCGATGCACTTCACATTCCCAATCTATCTGATCATCAGCAACTAAAGCACGACATTCCAATATTCCAGGCATGTCGTCCCTACCCTCACGAGGTCCATCTTGATAGAGAAACAAACGCGACGGTCTTGCCTTCTTCACCTCTGCCCAGACCTGTGAGAAATGGTCTGCACGATTGAAGAACAGCAACAATACTGAGATATCAGTTTTATAAGGATGCATAAGTTTTAATCCAAGTAAGTATGTAAGTAAGTAATCAGAATCAAAATTAGGTTTGTATTAATTACTTACTGACCATCGAACATTCGATAGCACGGCAAAGCTGGTCAGGACAACTTGTTGACTTCATGCCACAACGAGTACCGTTGAGTCTGGCAATTACATCCTCTGCCTTCATGCCAACAACCAATTGTGCAATACCTGCAGTATTACCAGCACAGCCACCATAGAACTGGCAATGTTTAACGATACCATCCTTTACGACAACCTCAATGTATTGCGAGCAAACACCTTGTGTCTTATAGAGCAACTTTACGCTACCATCATCCAAGATTTCTTTCTGAACGTTTTCCATAATATATTATAACAGTATTTTGAAAATCAGTCTTATAATAGAAAAAAATGAAAAGTAACAGGCACACTCAGAAAGAGATTATTATCCTGTACTTTTCATTTTTCGATTTATATGTTATTCACATTGCGTTGTAATGCGCAAGCGAATTACTCCTCGGGCTTCATGTTGGTGTAAACGGTCTGAACGTCGTCAAACTCCTCGAGTTTCTCAACCATCTTGTTAATGGTAGCACGCTCCTCGTCGCTTACCTCCTTCAAGTCATTGGGGATGTAGGTGAACTCACCACCGACCTCCTCATAACCGTCAGCCTCGAGCTTCTTCTGAATCTCGTTATAGCTGGTAGGTTCACCATAGATGGTGATGGTGGTCTCATCCTTATCCTCGTCATACTCCTCATCAAACTCCTCATCAACTCCGTAGTCAATCATCTCGAGTACAAAGTCGTCCATATCCATGTCAGCCTTCTTCTTGAAGGTGAAGACACACTTATGGTCGAAGAGGAATGACAAAGAACCTGTAGTACCCATGTTACCGCTGAACTTGTTGAAGACGCTACGAACGTCAGCAACGGTACGAGTGGTATTGTCGGTCAAGGTATCAACAAAGACAGCAACGCCGTGAGGACCATATCCTTCGTAAGTAACAGACTTGTAAGCAGACTTATCCTTACCCATAGCGTTCTTGATAGCACGCTCGATGTTGTCTTTGGGCATATTCTCACGCTTACAAACTGCGATTACAGAACGGAGTGAAGGATTGTTCTCGGGTTCAGGACCACCTGCCTGAACAGCGATGGCAATCTGCTTACCCAGACGGGTAAATGTCTTGGCCATGTGGCCCCATCTCTTAAGCTTTGTAGCTTTACGGTACTCAAATGCTCTTCCCATTTTTATATAAGCTCCTCTCATATACCCCCATCAGGGGATGACCAAATCAGGAGCGACGGGTCAATTATTATTATTTAATGAATTCAATCTATTTTTGCACACTCTTCTCTTCCACAAAGGGTGGATGAGAGTGCTTATCTCAACTCTGCGTTCAACTGCTTTGTCAGGTTGGCAATCAACTTCTGCATGATGTTATCAATCTGCTTCTCGTTGAGTGTCTTCTCGGCATCTTGCAGGATGAAGTTAACAGCATACGACTTCTTGCCTTCGGGAAGATTCTTGCCTTCGTACACGTCGAAGAGGCGAACCTCCTTCAGGAGTTTCTTCTCGGTAGAGTAAGCAATCTTCTCAATCTCACAAAACTCAACTGACTTGTCGAGCAAGAGAGCAAGGTCACGGCTAACAGCAGGGAACTTGCTGATTTCCTTATAGGTTACAACTACATTCTTAATCAACTTCATCAACAACTTCCAGTTGATGTCAGCAAAGTAAACGGGAGCGTCGATGTCGAACTGCTTCTGAATCTTGAGCGATACCACACCCATCTTCACGAGCGACTTGCCACCACGGTTCTGAATCTCCATAGCCTTGCCGAACAGGTCGTTCTGCAAAGGAGCAAATACCAACATGCCGAAGGGAACTCCGCAACGGTTGAGCACGTTCATCACGTATGCCTTGAGTTCTGCAAATGAGCTGTCCTCATCAGCATGTGCCCAACTGCCCTCTACACGCTTTCCGGTAACCCAAATGCCCAAATGGAAATCCTCCGAGTATGCATCAAGAACATGCTTGATAACTTCGGGATCACGACTGCTTGAAACACCAGGAATGATATCCTGGCACTTTTTCTCAGCATTGAAGTAGTAGCAATTACCAAACTCGAAGAAACGCTGGTTGGGCATACGGTAGTTAGCATTGCGGGCAATGCTCTCCAAACCACCAAACAACAAAGTCTGACGCAATACGCTCAAGTCGTTGCTCAAGGGGTTCATCAAGCGAACACAGTTCTCTGCCTTGCAAGTTTCCTGCATCTCATAGTAAGATGCCTTGGTAAGTGAGTTGTTCAGAATCTCATTGAAAC
>JAZUKS010000111.1:0-6413 GCA_045643405.1 Bacteroidaceae bacterium
GTTGTGTGGTATTCTTCGCCCTCTTGCTTGATGCTGTCACCCGAGAAGAACTCTCCACGTTCGTAACGCTCGATGAGTTCCATCTCGTACTCTTCGCCATGTCCTGCCACATAAGGTTTCTGGATGCAACGACCGGCAGGAGTATAGTAGCGAGCCACGGTCAGACGGATGGTAGAACCGTCTTTGAAATCCATGGGCTGCTGAACCAATCCCTTACCGAAAGAACGTCGTCCGATGACGGTGGCACGGTCGTTATCCTGCATGGCGCCGGCAAGGATTTCGCTGGCGGATGCAGATCCTTCGTCGATGAGTATTACCAAAGGCAGTTTCTGGAACGAACCTGTACCATCGCTATAATAGTCTTCGCGCTTGCTGTGCTTACCCTCGGTATAAACTATGAGACGGTTCTTTGTCAGGAACTCATTTGCCATCTGAATAGCAATGTGCATGTAACCGCCACGATTGCCTCGCAGGTCGACTATCAGGTTCTCCATACCCGCCATGTTAAGTTCGGTAAGGGCAACCAGGAACTCTGAATAGGTGTGCTCGCCAAACTGCTCCACGCTGATGTAACCGGTTTTGTCGTTGAGCATGTAACTGACGTCTACGCTATGCACGGGAATGTCACCACGAGTGATGGTGAAGTAGATAGGCGTTTTCTCGGAACGACGCAAGATGCCCAATTTAACCGTAGTCCCCTTAGGACCTTTCAGTTTTTTCATTACGTCGTTGGTATCCATTCCTACCAGTGTGTCCTTGTTGGCAGTAACAATACGGTCACCGGGCATGATGCCCACCTTCTCTGAGGGACCGCCCTTGATGACCTGCATTACCGTGACGGTGTCCTTCTGCATGGAGAAGCTTACACCGATACCACTGAACGAGCCTCGTAATTCGTCATTTACTTCGGTTGCATCGGCAGCGCTGATGTAAGCAGAGTGAGGATCAAGTTCCTTGAGTATCAAAGGAATGGTGTTCTCGATGATGGTATCGAGATTGACTTCATCCACATAACTGCCTTGGATAGCCTCCAAGAGACTACCTAATTTGTTGGCACCGCCATTGATGATTTTCAGTTTGCCTCCAGCAAAGTGGTTGGAGTAGAATAGTCCCAACAAGATACCTATCACCACGCAGAGTGCCATGATGAGTGGTGTAAATCTATGCTTATTCATTGTCAGTAATTTATTTCTATAAACTTGTATTCTATGCTATGAAGTTATGGGTATGCAAGGAGTCAATTCTTAAATTCCATCCTTCTTTAACTCCTTTTATTTTTTTTACTCCTTTAACTTCTTTAACTCCTATATATAATATAATGTGTATGTGCATTAATCGGGCATGCAGACAACCTCGATGCCTGCCCGTCTTAGCAGGTCGATGCCGTCAGTCAGTCTGTACTCGCGTATGTAGATGACACGCTTGATGCCAGCCTGAATGATGAGTTTTGCACACTCGATGCAGGGTGAGTCGGTAACGTAAAGAGTTGCTCCGTCGCTATTGTTGTTTGAACGGGCAATCTTGGTAATGGCATTTGCCTCGGCATGGAGCACGTAGGGTTTGCTCACGTTGTTCTCATCCTCGCACACATTCTCAAATCCTGTGGGCGTACCATTATAACCGTCGCTGATAATCATCTTGTCCTTGACGATAAGCGCACCCACCTTGCGACGTTCACAGTAACTGTTCTCGCTCCAGATGGTGGCCATTCGCAGGTAACGACGGTCTAATTCTTGTTTCTTATTTTCGTCTTGCATATTATATCTTTACTTATTTTAGTCCATTTCTTTTTAATAGGGCATCAATGGTGGGTTCTCCGCCACGGAAGCGTTTGTAGAGTGTCATGGGATGCTCAGTTCCACCGCGTGACAGTACTTCACGACGGAATCGGGCTGCCGTTTCTTTGTTGAAGATTCCTTCTTTCTGGAAGATGCTGAAAGCATCGGCATCAAGTACCTCTGCCCACTTGTAACTGTAGTAACCGGCGGAATAACCACCGTCCATAATATGGCTGAACTGTACAGACATGCACGTATCGGGTACGACTGGCAACAGTTGTACGGGTTCCCATGCCTTTTTCTCGAATGCCTCCACGTCCTCGTCGAAAGGCTTGTCGAGTGTGTAGTAAGCCATGTCGAGCAAACCGAAACTTACCTGGCGAATGCATGCGTAAGCCACGTTGTAATTGCGACTGTTGCGAATGCGCTCAATCAGTTCGTCAGGGATGGCTTCGCCGGTTTGATAGTGGAAGGCAAAGGTATGCAGGAATTCGGGTTCAACGGCATAGTTCTCCATGAACTGTGAGGGTAACTCTACGAAATCGCGATATACGTTTGTTCCACTCAACGACTCGAATCTTACCTTTGAGAACATACCGTGCAATGCGTGTCCAAACTCATGCAGGAAGGTTTCTACCTCACCCAAAGTCAATAGGGCAGGAGCCGTCTCGGTTGGTTTGGTGAAGTTCATCACTACCGATACAATGGGACGAGAGTCGATGCCCAACGATTGATGATTGACGGTTGATGATTGATGATTGACGGTTGATGATTGATGATTGATGGTTGATGATTGAGGATTGATGGTTGATGATTGAGGATTGATGGTTGATGATTGATGATTGACGGTTGATGATTGATGATTGACGGTTGATGATTGAGGATTGATGGTTGAGGATTGGCAATCATCCGTTGTCTCCAAACCGTTGTTCGTTGTCTGTTGTCTGTTGACAATGGTGTACTGCTCTTTGTACTCTGTCATCCATGCACCGCCTTGCTTTGACTTGCGAGGGTGGAAGTCGGTATAGAGTACGGCAAGGAAATCGCCATTCTCGTCGCGTACTTCCCATGCGTCAACCTCTGGGTGATAAACCTGAATGTCGGTACGCTTGTGGAAGGTGATGCCATATAGACGGGTTGCCAAACCGAATACACCATCGATGACGCGTTTCAGTTCGAAGTAGGGGCGAAGCATCTCTGCATCGATGTTGTAACGCTCCATCTTCAGCAGATGACTGTAATGGGGGAAGTCCCAAGGCATCATCTCAAAGTCATTGCCTTCCATTCGCTTGGCCAATTGTGCGACCTCTTCTACCTCCTTGCGGGCAGTAGGCATGTATGCCTCGATAAGTTGGTTGAGCAAACCGATGACGTTTTCCTCCGTCTCAGCCATGCGACGTTTGAGTACGTATTGCGCCCAGTTCTTGTAACCCAGCAACTGTGCAATCTCACGGCGCAGGTTTACTATCTTTTTTACGTTCTCCTTGTTATTATAGGCATTGTCATGGGTGCAAAGGGTGTTGCGTGCCATGTACATTTGCTTGCGCAAATCGCGGTTCTCGCAGTATGTCATGAATGGCATGAACGAGGGAGCATGCAGGGTGAAGAGCCATCCTCCGTCTTTGCCGGCTTCCTTGGCAGCCAGCGAGGCGGCGTCAAGTGCTGTCTGGGGCAGACCCTTCAACTCTGCTTCGTCGGTAATGTAGAGCGAGTATTCATTTGTGTCCTTCAATTCGTTCTGCGCATACTGAATGGTCAGCATGGACAACTCCTGGTTGAGTTGACGGAACTTTGCCTTCTTCTCATCGTCGAGGGTAGCACCACTACGCTCAAAACCTTCATAAACGAGGTCGAGCAGACGTTGCTCTTCGGTGGTGAGTGGCAGGTTCTTGTCCTTTACTGCCTTGACACGAGCAAAGTATTTCTCATTGAGCATGATGTTCTGCTGGTGCTCAGTGAGCAGTGGCGACATCTTCTGTGCCAATTCGTCCATGGCATCGTTTGTGTCGGCACTAAGCAGGTTGAAGAAGGCGGTGGTGACACGGTTGAGCGTCTTGTCATCGTCAACGTCGATGGTGTTCTCGAAAGTGGGTTCTTCGGGATTGTTGATGAGGCGTTGCAGGTCTTCGTCCTCGCGTCTCATGCCTTCCATCATGGCTTCCTCGTAATCCTCAAACTTGATTTCGTTAAAGGGTACGGTTTCGTATGGGGTTTTATATTTGTCTAAAAATACGTTCATATATCTTTAATAATTAAATTCAATAAGATTGGGCCTCAGGGTTACCTTGCCTTCTTGCTCCAGTTCGTGTAGGACGTTGGAGATGGTGCGTCGTGCGGCCCCTAAGTACTTGCCCAGGTCTGACATACGTATCTTGATGCTCATGGGTTTGTCTACGCCGAAGTGCATGATCATCTCCTTGAGATTGTAGGGCTTGTTCTCAACCGCGTCTCTCAGTTTGTTGTACTTTGCCGAGAGCAGGTTGAGCAGGTTGATACGCCAAACGGGAATGTTCATCAACGTCTGTCGGATGTCATCCTTCGAGATGAGCAGTACCTTGCACGATGTCAACGTGCGGTAGTTGCTACGGTATCGTGTGGTCAGACCATACAGTTGTTCGGGTTCGATGATGCTGACGCCCTCTACCTTGTCCTTCACCGTATAGGTGTTGTTGTCAAAGTTCGTGGTGCGCGTCAATTCACCCTCAGTCAGTATTACCAAGTGATGGCAAGGCTCGTCTGCTTGTATGAGCGGATGGTCGGTGCTGAGATTTACCCAGCGCAAGTTGCAACGCTCTTGTATGAGTGCCAGGTCTTCGCCACTCACCCCCTTGAAAAGCGGGATGGCTGTAAGTTTGTCGTATAACTGGGCAATGGTCATATTATGTAATCTTTATTTTACGGTTTGATACACCTTGTTCTCTTCTCCGTCAGCATAGATGATGAACACCTTGAGTTGGCTCTGCTTCTTGAGCACCTCTTTTGCCTTTTCCAGTCCCATCACCATGAATGATGTGGCATAGGCATCTGCTTCGGCACATGTGGGAGCCAGAACCGTTGCGCTCAGTATGGAATGCTGTACAGGATAACCTGTGTGAGGATCGATGGTGTGAGCAATGCGTCGCCCGTCTTCTGTGGTGTAGAAGTTGCGGTAGTTTCCGCTTGTTGCCATGGCCTGGTTGGTCAACTCCAATACGTCCTCCAATTCTGTGTTGGTGCCGGTGGCATCGTCGGTAGGCTTGTTCACGCCCACGCGCCAGGCTTTTCCTTTGTTGTTCTTGCCTTCTACTACTACTTCGCCACCAATTTCAATCATGAAGTTCTTTACTCCGTGGCGACGGAACATGTTGGCAACAACGTCGCAACCGAATCCCTTTGCAATGGCGCTGAAATCCATCACCATGCGTTCGTCGTCCTTCTTAACCACGTTGTTGGCAATGCTTACGCGCTTCCATCCTACCAGGGAACGAAGACTGTCTACCTGGGTAGAGTCGGGCAGTACTCCGTTCTTGTAACCAAATCCCCAGGCATTGACCAGAGGTGCTACGGTTACGTCGAATGCTCCGTCTGTGGCTTCGCTGACCTCTTGCGCCAACGCAAATACCACGTTGAGCAACGAGTCAGATGCCATGTCGGTATTGGCATTTACCTTGCTCAGTGTCGACTGCTTGTTGAACATCGAGAGTGAGTTGTTGACACTATCCAGTACGGCCTCGAGTTCCTTCTGCAGGTCTTTGTTCGATTGGTAAGTGGCATGGTAGATGGTGCCAAATACAGCACCTTCATTCTTTTGCCATTTGGCGTTGCTCTCTATACCAGCGCTTTGATGCCTGCGGATGGCAAAGATTGACAAGCCAATCAACAGCATCAGAAAAGGTACGCGCCATATCCAGGGTTTCTCTTTCAGAATCATATTTTACAATTAAATGTCAAACATCAAATTTACACTACCTCCCCACGATGTTCCGCCATTCTTGCCGAATCCGGGAACGTACCAGGGGTCGCCATGCTCGCTGAACTTCTCGAAAAGAAGTGTCTTGTAACGTAGCGTCCATCCCAAACGTACAAACTTCCACAAGCGTGTTTCTACGCCTACGCACAACTCAATCCAATGCCCCTTTCCGTTGAGGTCATTAAGTACGACAGGACTTGTTGTCCCTCCGTACACTTCGTCTCCGAAGGCAGGATTGCTGTAGTCGTACTTGAAGTTGGAGAATCCGTATCTGAGACCTCCCAACAGTCGGTTGCCATTGCGCTTCTTGGTGAAGCAGTAGTCGGCACCAATGCGGAAATAAGGTGCGCGGGTATGGAACTTGGTGTCTTGCTCATTACCCTCGCGGTCGCATTCGCCGATGCCCAACTCCACAATGGGGAAGAACTTCTCGAGCAGGTTGGCGCGTGCCATGACCTCCATGTTGGCAAAGCGACCGCCAGCCAACTTCATGCCTAAGCCTACGCCGTCGATGCCCACGCCGAATCCGTTGAACAGCTTGGCGGGAGGCATTTCTGCTTCCAAGCGATACTTGCTCTTCTTGGCGTCGCAAGGCAATGCCACGAGCAAACTAATCGTTAGAACGCAAATATATCTGAATATTCTCTCCATTGTTAAAGATGACTTGTGGTGCGACAATCATTGCC
>JAZUKS010000112.1:0-10303 GCA_045643405.1 Bacteroidaceae bacterium
AGACCAAGCTCAAGTACGTGCCCGAGCAGCACACCGACTTCATCTTCTGCACCGTGGGCGAGGAAGAAGGCTTCGTGGGCTGTACGGGAGTGCTGCTGTTCTACCTCCTCTTCATCTGGCGCCTGATAGCAGTTGCCGAACGCCAGCCCGACACCATGGGACGAGTGTACGGTTACAGCGTGGTGAGCATCTTCCTCTTCCATCTCTTCATCAACGTGGGCATGGTGCTTGGCCTCACGCCAGTCATCGGCATCCCATTGCCCTTCTTCTCCTATGGAGGCAGTTCGCTATGGGGATTCACCATCCTGCTCTTCATCTTCCTTAGGATGGATGCCGAGCGCAACCTGAAGCGCCAGTGATGCCACAATAGCAGGAACCACATCATTGGGGCGACACATGTCCACAATAGCCAGAGCACAAATATAGAAAAGTTCGCAAACAAATATGGAAGAACAGAAAAAAGGCAAAATACTCTTAGTCGACGACAACGAGGATGTCCTCTTGTCGCTCAACCTGTTGCTGAAGCCTCATGTCGAAGCTATCAGAGCAATAACCAAGCCCGAACGAATCATAGAGTTCATGGATAGTTTTGCACCCGACGTGATACTTCTTGACATGAACTTCCGCCGCGATGCGATAAGTGGCGAGGAAGGCTACGAATGGCTTGCTGCCATAATGAAGCACAATCCGCGAAGCGTGGTACTGTTCATAACGGCATACGTCGATACGGAGAAGGCGGTTCGTGCCATCAAGGCAGGAGCCATCGACTTCATCCCTAAACCATGGGACAAGCAGAAAATGCTTGATACCGTGCACAGTGCCATCGCTCTCAGTTATAGCCGACAGGGCAAAGAGGCTGTACAGTCCGTTCAGGACGAGACCTTCAGTCGTATGATAGGCGAATGTCCCGCCATACTTAATGTGAAACGCCAGATAGCACGAGTAGCTGTTACTGATGCCAATGTGCTGATAACGGGCGAGAACGGCACAGGCAAGGATGTGGCAGCACATGCCCTTCACGAGCTCTCCGCACGCAGCGGCAAGCAGTTCGTCTGCATCGATCTTGGATGCATTCCCGAGACGCTGTTCGAAAGCGAGCTCTTCGGCTACGAACGTGGAGCCTTTACCGATGCCAAGACCTCAAAGGAGGGAAGAGTCGAGGCTGCCGATGGTGGCACGTTGTTCCTTGATGAGATAGGCAACCTTTCTGCCCAGACTCAGCAGAAACTCTTGACGGTGATAGAGAAGCGAGTGGTGTCGCGCATCGGAAGCAACAAGTCAAAGAATGTCGATGTGCGACTCATCTGTGCAACCAATGCCGACCTCTATGCCAAGGTCAGAGAGGGGGAGTTCCGTCAGGACCTGCTGTATCGCATCAACACAATAGAACTTCACCTTCCACCTTTGCGAGAACGTGGCATGGATGTCATTCTGCTTGCGGAGCACTTCATCCGCATCATGGCTTCAAAATACGGGAAGACCGTTCCGACGCTTGCCGAATCGGCTAAGCAAAAACTCATGCAACACCCATGGCCTGGCAATATCCGTGAACTGCAGCACAGTATGGAAAGAGCCATCGTCCTTTCTGGCAAGGCTATCCTTGAAGCTGACGACATCCCATTGGAGGCAAAAAGCCCATCCCCTACCCCACAGCAGGAGGGAGATGGAAGTCTCTTTGGCGTTAGCTCTCAGGATGAAGGCGGAATAACCTTCAATCTTGAGGAACTTGAACGCAAAGCTATCGCTCGTGCCATAACAGCAAGCAATGGCAATCTCACTCGTGCAGCTGAACTATTGGGCATCACACGCTTTGCCTTATACCGCAAGATTGAGAAATTAGGGGTGTGAGGGGGCGGCATCCGAAGAGAAAGTCATCGCGAAGCGGTTCTTTCCGAGAAAGCGCCAAGGCGATGAGGCTTGCCAAGAACATAGAAGAAGAAATTTATGATTTATTGTTCAATCTTCTTCCTCTTTGGAGGCTAAACAATTTTAAGTTTTTATTTTATCATACATATATGTCATTCTTCGAAAACCTTCTTCATGGCAAGAGCATAAAGCGACTTCGATTCATGCTTGACTCGCTGCGCACTCGCGACCTAACCCTTCAGTACAACCTTGATGGCATGAAGGGCGAGGAACGTAAGCTTGCGGAGGAGATGAATGCCGTGATCAATGAGTTTCGCGAAGACATGATGAGGCAAGAGAAGCAGTACCAATACTTCGAAACGCTTCTCAACACCGTCAGCGCCATGCTGATTGTTGCCGACTCATCTGGCAAGGTTAGTTGGATGAACCAATCGGCAGTAGAAGGTCTGTGCGGATTCAAGATTCAACACCTGAACGATCTGGCGGTCGTCAATGCCGAACTGCCATCCGCTCTACAGCAGTTGCGCCCAGGCATACAGCACCTTGTACATTTCCAGCCACGATCAGCCAGTTCCGTAAAGGACTATGTGGTCAGCATGTCCTATCTATACACAAAGGGACTGACGCTCCACATCTATACCATACAGAACGTACAGACCGTTGTCCAGCAGAGTGAGGCTGAAGCACAGCAGAAACTGGTGCGAGTACTCACACACGAGATCATGAACTCACTCACGCCTATCATCTCACTTTCCGATACCCTCTGCGACAGCATGCAGCAGAGCTATCAGAAAGATGACGACATGCTTGCCGCCATCTGTGCCATCAACCGACGGGCAGGAGGACTCTTGCAGTTTGTGGAGAACTACCGCAAGTTGCAGCACATCTCTGCTCCGCAGTATGATGATGTTACGGTTGGCAGACTTCTTGCCGACCTCAAGCAGCTCTACATCTCCGACCACATACACTTTGTGGCTGACGACGAGAATCAGCTCCTGCACATCGACCGCACACAGATAGAGCAGGTGCTCATCAACCTTATCAAGAACGCACTCGAGGCTACCGTGGACTGCAGCGCCCCTTGCATCACCCTTTCCGTAAAGCAACAGTCGCGAGGCCGCGAAGTCAGCATCACCGTCGAGGACAACGGCACAGGTATCGATGCCAACGTGCTAAGCAGCATCTTCGTGCCATTCTTCACCACCAAGACAGGAGGATCGGGCATCGGACTCAGCATCTGCAAGCAGATCATTTCCCTCCATGGTGGTACGATCAGCGCATCGTCCACCTTGGGTGAAGGCACCTTGTTCACCATCCTCCTTCCTGCATAACAAAGTGTGCGCACCGTGCGGTTTCGCACACATGACGTGCGGAATCGCACATCCTCCGGAAATATCAAAAACCACCCTTCAATCTAATACACAACCACTTACACCTTTGGCATCTATTTTGCTGTATGTAGAAGTAAACTTCACGCAATTATGTTTACATTCCATCGGCATCTATACCTATTCATGCTTCTTCTTGCCACCCATTCGTGGGCATCGGTGGGCGACACACTATCCCTCTCCCTCCATTCAGCCATTACGCTGGCACAGGAGCAATCGCCATCGGCCAAGAGTGCTCGTGGCGCATACCTCTCAGCCTACTGGAACTACCGTTACTTCAAGGCCAACTATCTGCCATCCGTCACCCTCTCCTCTTCTCCTTATTTAAATAAAGAGATCAACAAGATCACGCAGTCGGACGGAACGGCGCAATTCCTGAAGCAGGACCAGTTTGGAGCCGACCTCACGCTCTCTGTCAGTCAGAACATAGCATGGACGGGCGGTAGCCTCTTCGTGAAGAGCACGCTCACCCGGCTCGACGAACTGCGAGGCAACGAGACTTTCTACAGCAGCTCACCGCTCATCGTAGGCTATCAGCAGAGCCTCTTCGGCTACAACAGCCTGAAGTGGGATCGCCGCATCGAGCCACTCCGCTTTCGCGAGGCAAAGAAGGAGTATGCCGAGGCACTCGAACTCGTAGCCGTAAGCGCCTGCCGCCATTTCTTCTCACTTGCCTCAGCGCAGACCGAACTCGAGATGGCACGCCAGAACTTCGCCTCGGCCGACACCCTCTACCGCATGGCACAGGGACGCTACGCCATCGGCACCATAACCGAAAACGAGATGCTGCAGCTGGAGATCAACCGCCTCAACGAGGAGACCAACGTGATGTATGCACGCATTGCCCTCGAAGAGCAGCAGCAGTCGTTCCGATCGTTTCTTGGGCTTGAGCAGACAGTGGACCTGCAGCTTACGCTCCCCGACAGCGTTCCGCAGTTTGAAGTGCCGCTGCACGAGGCTTTGCGCCTGGCCCCCGAGAACAGTCCCGACCCCGAATACTATCGCCGCATACGCAAAGAGGGCGAGAGCGTGCTCGCAGCCCGACAAGCCAGCGCAGGGCTCAAGGCCGACATCTACCTGCAACTTGGACTCTCGCAGACGGGCAAAAGCGTAGCCTCCGTCTACCGCGACCCCATGAACCAGACCTTCGCCAGCATCTCTCTCACCCTCCCCGTCCTCGATTGGGGACGAGGCAAAGGACAAGTGAAGGTGGCACGTTCGCAGCTCGACCTCATCAACACCCAGGCAGAGCAAGGCATGAAGGACTTCGATCAGAACGTGCAGAAACTTGTCATGCAATTCAACATGCAGGCCAGGAAGGTACACATAGCCCATCTCACCGCCCAGCGCGCCGAGCATCGTCACTCAGTGGCACGTCGCCTCTATGTCATGGGGCGCAACTCCATACTCGACCTCAACTCCTCCATCAACGAGAAGAACTCAGCGCGTCGCAACCACATCTATGCCATGCAGACTTACTGGACCCTCTACTACACCCTGCGAAGCATGACCCAGTACGACTTCCAGCGCCACGCGCCGCTCACCGCATTCGTGGGCGACCAGGCAAACCGGGAACGATAGAGTAACAATTCATAAATAATAAATTAGTTGATAAATTTTCCACGCACCCGGCTGTGAAGTTAGGTGCGCTCTTTACTGACAAAACTATTTTATTGAAAAAAAACGCTCAATCAAATCTTTTTCCTTATCTTTGCGTCTTATAGGTAGAAAGCATTGCAAACAGTAGGCAAAATGACACATAAACTATATAACTTATGAAACGAACAACATTATCATTACTCATGGTGCTCATCGCAATATGCGGATGGGCACAAAAGAAGGCTGTGGTGTGGGACACCCCTGCCGTAGATGAGAATGAACAAATTGAAGGGTATTTCCAAACGCTTATTGAAGTGACTCGTGTGGAAATGGACAAAGACGAGACGCGCCTGTTTGTGCATCTGGCAGAGAGGGACGACAACTCTTTGAGGTTTGCCAAGGATACTTACCTGCTGGCTGATGGCAAGCGCTACACCGTGAAGAGTTGTGACGGTTTGACACTTGACGAGTGGACATCGCTGACGAACAGGGGCAGAGCAGATGTCGTGTTCCATTTTGAGCCTTTGCCACATAACACGCAGAAGTTTGACTTCATAGAGGGCGACGGCGAGAGGGCGTTCAAGGTTTTGGGCATTGAGAATGCTGACACAAAGGCAAAGAACCTCTTCCCTTCTTGCTGGCGCAATGATGCCACAGGCGATTGGGAGATTGCTTTCTATGATGAATGTGCCATCTACGATTGTCGTTTCTGGAACTACAAGCAAAGGACGGACAAGGGTGGCAAGTATGTGCTTGTACTTGAATCGAATGGAGAAGAATTGACAGTAACTGTAAACAAGGCTAAGCGTGACAAGCGCACAATCAGGATTGGCGACAAGTCGGTGTCTTGCTCACTCATTTCTACAATCACCTTGCCTGATTATCCAACTAAGGACACTCGCATGGGCTTTACAGATACTGGCTATCAACAGGGCGACACCGTCACTCTTGTTGGTTGGCTGAGAGGTATTCCTGAGGAGATGAAGAAGATGGGCGATGAGTATTCCGTATCTTATCAGAATATCATTACAGACAAACAGGACAAGAGCTATACCAAGATGGATTCGCTGGGACGCTTCACTATGAAGATTCCGCTGATCAACTCCTCTGAGGTGTTCTTCGATTGGCAGAGAACATTCATCCGCACACTCTTCGAGGCGGGTGAGACTTACTTCTTTCTTTATGACTTCAAGAGCGGACATAAGCTCTTCATGGGCAAGAACGCTCGCTTGCAGAATGAGATGCTGGCTCTTCCGCTTGCTTGGAGTTCTTATGTTACTCCTTATGAAGAAGAAAAGAAACTTACTTCTGACGAATACATGCATGGTGCAAAGGCTGTTTACGATGGCAATATGGACGAACTCAACGAGCGCATCAGCAAGCACCCTAACCTTTCGGAGAGATACAAGGAATACCTGAAGGGAAATTATGCCGTAGGTATTGGCCGCGAACTTATGCAAGGCAAATTCAGTATCAAGAATCGTGAACTGTCAAAAGGATATATGGCTTATGCAAGAGAACTGTGGAACGCTGCACCTAAACCTTACACGCTCAATCGCGACTTTGGAACTTTCATGAGAGACTATGTGGAAGAATTTGTTGATGAAAAGTATAGCGTAAACTTTGGTCAGTATTTGATTAAAAACCCTGGCGATGCCATTCCGTCCATATTCAAGTATTTCCGCAAAGCAAAAAATATAGAAATTACTGACGAGGAGCTCGACATAATGAGGCGCGAGTCAGAGTTGAACATCGCACTCAACAGAAAACTTGCTCAGACGGAAGAAGAGGAAGAAAAGACAAGACTGGAAGATGAATACGACAATAACGAAATAGTAAAGAAGGCAACTGAAATAAATGAAAGAGACGACATAAGCGAGTTGTTCATGAAAACGCTTCCTCTTATACCAGTGTTCCAATCTCTTTCCATTGGCGATTCTGTGATTAACGACGAACTGCTCAGGGAGATTATCATCACTCGCAAATTGTACGATCGTATTGACCACGACCGCAAGTCGTTCAGCGAGGAGGTGATGGAGTTCTTCGATGAGAATGTCAAATCGCAAATGGCAAAAGACATCATCAACCGTGAGCAGGAGAAGTATCTTGCTCTGGAGCGACGCGACATCAGTAAGTTGGCAAGCCTGAAGAAGAACGACAACCTTGAGGGCATGAGTGATGGCGAACAGCTGCTTCGCAAGATCATAGAGCCGTACAAGGGCAGGTTTGTTCTCATCGACTTCTGGGGCACATGGTGCGGTCCATGCAAGGATGCTCTCTCACACGCAGGAGAGATGCGCGAGGCATTGAAGGACATTGACATCGTCTATCTCTACTTGGCAAATAGAAGTCCTGAAGATGCATGGCAGAATGTCATCAAGGAGTACGACCTTCTGGGCGACAACATCGTTCACTACAACCTCCCCGATGCCCAGCAATATGCCATCCAGAACTTCATGAACATCTATCAGTACCCAACCTACAAGCTCATTGACAAGCAGGGCAACATCCTCGATGTGGATGCCAACCCTCTCGAACTTGACAGCATGGTTGAGTTCTTGAAGAAATTGGAATAGAGATAGGCTGTCAAGTTTGTTGAAGATTTTTATATAGATTCTTGCCTTGCAAGGCAAGAATCTTGATGAAAATCTATAACGATTTGAGACCGAAAAGTGTGCCAAAACTTGACAGCCTAGAATAAATCTAATAGGTCAACCCCACAAGCCATATTGGGAGCTTCTTGCCGACTGGAAATTCAAGATTGTCGGCAAGTATGTAAGAATCTGGAATGTCTGCAATTTGTTCAAAAGATTTGCCTTCGCCACCTACCTCAAATGTCAGCTTGCCATCAACTTTGAAGTCGCCGACGGTTTTTCCATATTCAACGGTATGCTTTACGCTCAGTTGATTTACAACAAAACATTCTCTCACAGTCCCGACTTTATATTGTTGCGCCAAAGTACAAAGCATATTAGTATTGTGGACGAATATCTTGTCTGGTTTCTGCATCTTGGTTACTGATTTGTTGTCGGTGTAGATAAGATGCAGTAATTCTGCCTTCTGCATAGCGTTGAGATAGCCAAGCACCGTAGCTTTATTCAGTTCCAGATACGATGCTAACTTTGCAATGTTCACCTCGTATGGAACGTTGTCGGAAAGGAACAGCAACATAGCCTTCAGCTTTCTTGTGTAAGCAGGATCCACTCCGCAGAATTCTGTCATTTCCTGATCAATGATGAAGTTTACGACATTCTCAATACGGCTATAATACTCTGTTTCGTTGCCATCGTAGAATGGATAGTATCCTACACGAAGGTACTCTTCAAACATCTTCTGAGGGCTGCATACACGACACACTTCGTCACAAATGTTGTCTGCATCTGCAAGTATCTCGTTAAGACTATGAACTGGAAGTTCAATGCCTTTGTAGAAATGTAAGAACTCACGAAACGAAAGTCCCTCCATCGTGTAGGAAAGCACTCTGCGCGAAAGATCTGCATCCGCATTGAGTATCTGTATCAAGGAAGAACCGCTGAATGCCACCTTGAGTTTTGGATATAAGTCATAAATTTCCTTCAGTTCCTTGCTCCAGGTAGGATACTTGTGAACCTCGTCCAAAAACAGATGTTTACCTCCCATCAGGTAGAAACGCTCTGCCAAATCAAGCAAAGAGTGATTTGTGAAATACATGCTATCCAACACGCAGTATAGAGCCTCGCCAGCATTTACTCCGTATGTCTGTCTGATGTACTGACGAATCATTGTTGTTTTGCCTACACCTCTTGAACCTTTGATAGCCACAAGCTGGCTGTTCCAGTTGATGCTGTTTCTCATATCGCGCACAATATTCATCGTAACCTGCGAAATGTACATTCTGTGTTTCTTGAAGAGAGAATCCATATTTCTGTTTATTAAATTATGGCACAAAGTTATAAAAGGTTATCATTATAACCAAAAATATAACAAAAAAGGTTATCATTATAACCAAAATATAACAAAAAAGGTTATCATAATAACCGTTTTTTTTCAAAACAGGTTGTTTAGATAAGCGAAATAGCGTTGAGAAGATAGATATTTTTATAAAGTAATGATAAAGAAACTATACATATAAGGTTGCATATAGGTGGTCACAGCAAAGCAAATGGAACTAATTGTTGCACAAGAAGGAACTGTAGCCAAGGTTGTCAACTTGGAAAATCTCAAGCCTTTATCAACAAAAAATTAGACCTTAGGAAAATCACATACGATGATGATGAGTACTTGAAGGCTTTAGAGTACAAGAAGAAGTATGGAGATAAGGCAATGAATGGTGTTATCGATGTACGGACATATCTAGGCTGTCAAGTTTGGCACACTTTTCGGTCTCAAATCGTTATAGATTTTCATCAAGATTTTAGTTTGGATTTCGAGCCCGAAGGGCGATCCTTAATTAAATCCTTCACAAAAGCGACGAACTGGAGCGCATTTTTTGTAAGGATGTTAGTTAAAGATTTTTATCTTCACTATAATCTATAACCCAAAATCTCAACTGAAAAATACGCTCGAATCCCTCGCTTTTCGGGAGTAATTTTTGGGGGATCGTCGCTACGCTCCTCGAAATCCAAACGAAAATCTATATAAAAATCTTCAACAAACTTGACAGCCTAGGACTTATCCTGTGATAAAAAGGAAAAAATAAACTCAGCACAAGGTGAGAGGGCTATGCAATCTGTTTTCTCTCTGTATACGCCTATTTTTTACCTCAAAATTGCGTTTGCAAGTGGATTTTAGGCGATACAAGTGGGGTGTAGAGGACTAAAATAGGGTAATGGCGCGTGTAAAATGCACCTTTTGCTATGCTTGAAACCTCGATGCAGAGATGATGGCTGAGAGTATTGAGGCGTGCTGTGTTTTGCCGTATAATATTGGGTACTAAATAGTTCCGTGCACATCTTATTCGTTGAAAAACGATTATTATGTCGTAGTCAGTGTTCTGGAGATGGTATATGGCGCATAAATTCCAGCAGATGTTTACTTATATGCGAAAGGTGCTATTTTATATACATCGTATACATCAATGTTGTAAATGCCTATAAACCACAAGGTAAACCGATGTATATAAGTGTGTATAAATGGTGTATATAAAATTTATATACATCATCAGTTGGTGTATATGATGTATATAAAAACGTTTAAATACATCACTATATACATCAACCTAAATCTCTACATATTAGCATGATAAATGCTCTTGTGTATATAATGTATATAAAAAAGCATTTTTTTGCACGATTTTATGACTTCCTTGAAGCATTGCAATGTCCTTACTGAAACATCACGAACTCCTTGCAAGGAAATGGCTAACTCCTTGCAAGGACATCGCCAACTCCTTGCAAGGACTTTCCTGTTTCCTTACTATCCTTTCCAACTAATGTTA
Source organism: Bacteroidaceae bacterium (assembly GCA_045643405.1). Lineage (GTDB taxonomy): Bacteria > Bacteroidota > Bacteroidia > Bacteroidales > Bacteroidaceae > Physcousia. Next base: position 10,270 of record JAZUKS010000112.1, read on the forward strand.
TTCCCTTTCCCTCAAACTGGTATAACATTTTGCC
>JAZUKS010000113.1:0-40424 GCA_045643405.1 Bacteroidaceae bacterium
CAACCAGGGCATCGACGAGTTCCTCGACCAGTATCAGGTAGACGGAACCATCGTTACCGACACCATGGCTGCAGGCGGTTTCAAGGAGTTGCGCCACACTCCCGGCTTTATCGCCACCAGTGCTGCCCTCTCGCTTGTTACCTCTCACAGCAAGGGTCGCGAGTTTGTTGACCGCTTCTGGAACAACCGTCACGATCCCGCTCCCTCGGGCTACAAGGACGCTTACTACGAGGGTATCCTCCGTCTCTTTGCTGCCATGCACCTGAGCGGTCGCTATCAGGTTATCGAGCCCAAGGCAGAAAAGCCTGCCGCTACCAAGGCAAAGAAACCTGCTGCCGGCAAGAAGAAGTAACTCAGTTGGTAAGGTGGTAAGGTTATAAGGTTATAAGGTTATAAGGTCATAAGGTGGTAAGGTCATAAGGTGGTAAGGTGGTAAGGTGGCTGCGCTGGAAAATTTCCTGTAGCACGGTTAAAACCTAAAAACCATAAAACCTGAAAACCATAAAACCTGAAAAAACTAAAAAACAAATAAACCACCATTTAAGTGTGCGTTTTGCAATCTCGAGATTGCAAAACGCACTTTTTTTCAAATATTTTTTCGTCGGAAATAGGGGTTTGCCGCATTTAGCAACATCACAGCACTAATTTTGCACTCAGAAACAAAAAACAACGAATAATATGAAAACTATGGTAACTATCGAGATGAAGAGTGCAGCAAATCAGAGTGTATCCAGCTTGCTTAACCCCAGCAACCTGCTTAAGAGAATGGGCAACGCCCTCGTCAACAGTCGTCTTGCCATCGCATTGGCCAACCTCCTCAGTTTCATGCTCGAGGAGAAGGTAAGTCCCGCCAAGGGCTTGCAGCTTCTACACGCCATCCTGGCAGGCACCAGCGCCTTCTTGTTTGGTGGCATTGGCATCATCTTCCAGCTATTGCTTATCGCGTGGTTTGCCCTGGCCGTTTGGCAGTACAACCATGAATAAACGCTTCGTGTGGGATGTTTAAGACGCGAATTAACGCGAATTTCATAAATTAATTTCTTCGTGTCCTTCTTCTGCCCTACGAGCGAAGTGTCACCCCTGCGGGGATGCCTAGCACGTGCCTTCGTGCGGGATGTTTTAGACGCAGATTTCATGGATTATTTATCCCCACGCAGTCCCCAGCGGAACTGCAGTCCTCCCCTCGGGGAGTTGGAGGGGGTATTTATTTATCGCTTTTTGTAGGGAAACCATCTTTTTTTTCGTATCTTTGCCGTAGAAAACCAAAATGCGCAATACAATGAAAAAAATGCTACTCTCACTAGCCATCATGGCATGTACGTCAGTAGGTGCACAAAACACCTCCAAACCCTTCACCATCCCATCATTGCATAGCTGGAAAGCACAGAAGGGCAACTACGACTTCGGCAGTTTCAACAAGATTGTCGTCAGCAACGAAAGCGCCATCAGTGCCGGTGCCCTGTTGCTGCAAGCCATACAGGAACAATACACCGAACTGATGCCACCAGCCGTGGAAGTGGGAAAAGCAACAAAAGGCGACATCAGCCTTCAGCTTGTCAAGCAGAAGAACCTGGGCAACGAAGGCTACGAACTCAGCATCACGCCACAGAGCGTCAGCGTGAAGGCACAAACCGTGCAGGGACTGCGATGGGGAGCACAGACACTCATACAGTTGCTGGCAACACAGGGAGAGTGGCCCTGCGGAGTTACGGTCGACGTGCCCGAGTACCCCTTGCGCGGTTTCATGCTCGACTGCGGACGCAAGTACATCCCCATGTCCTACCTCTACGAGACGGTGCGTTGCATGTCAGCACTCAAGATGAATACATTGCAGATACACCTAAATGACAATGGTTTCAAGAAGTATTTCCACAACAACTGGAACGAGACCTATGCCGCTTTCCGACTGGAGAGCGAGTACTTCCCCGAACTCACCGCACGCGACGGTTACTACACCAAGAACGAGTTTCGCAACTTCATACACTGGGCTGCCAGCCAAGGTGTGGAGATCATCCCCGAGATTGATGCTCCGGCCCACTCGCTGGCCTTCACCCACTTCCGTCCCGAGTATGGCAACGAGGAGTTCGGCGTAGACCATCTCGACCTCTTCCACCCCGGCGTAGTGCCCTTCCTCGACTCCCTCTACAGCGAGTACCTGGGTGGACCCGACCCCGTGTTTGCCGGTCCTCGCGTGCACATCGGCACCGACGAGTACAGCAACAAGAAACAGGCCACCACCGAGAAGTTCCGCGAGTTCACCAACCACTACATCCGCCTGATGAAACAGTACAAGAAACAACCCGTCGTATGGGGGTCGCTGACGTGGTCGAAAGGTCAGACACCCGTCGACGTGGACGGCGTGCTGATGGATGAGTGGTCCAACGATTTTGCGCAACCCGACTCCATGAAGCAGCTGGGCTACCAGATGGTGTCTATCCCCGACGGATGGGTGTACATCGTGCCGGCAGCGGGTTACTACTACGACTACCTGAACACCGAACTCCTCTACACCCGCTGGACACCCGCCAACATCAACGGAAAGCAGTTCACCGAACACGACCCACAGATTGAAGGGGGCATGTTTGCCGTGTGGAACGACGTGTGTGGCAACGGCATTTCGTGCTTCGACATCTTCCACCGTGTGCGTCCCGCCATGCAGGTCATTGCCGAGAAGTGCTGGAGCAGTACGGTGAAGGACCTCCCCTACGAGGAGTGGATCAAGAACACAGCCCGCATCCCCGACTACGGCAACCTGCGCATCGGCGAACTCCCCATGGGCAGGAAGTCGCTCACCGCCAGCATCAAGCCCGAGTCATCCATCGTATTCGACGAGCAGAACGGCAACGCCATCTGCATGGAACGCCTGGGCTACGGCAAGGCAGTAGAGTTCCTCATCACGGGTGCCAAGGAGGAACTGGGCGCTACCCTCGCCTACAACGGCGACACACGCTTCTTCCTCTCCGACCCCATCACGGGTCGATTGGGATTTGCACGCGACGGCTACCTCTTCTCCTTCGACTACGCCCTGCGTCCCGGCGAGCAGCACCTTCTGCGCATAGAGTGCACCAACAAGGCCACCACCCTCTACGTGGACGGCAAGTTACGTCAGCAGCTGGATCCCGACGAGCGCCTTGCCGCCGACAAGAAGCCCTACAACGTGATTCGTACCCTCTCCTTCCCCCTCAGCAGCACCGGCAAGTTCAACAGCAAGGTAGAGAAGATCACCATTAAGGAGAAATAAGCCCAATGTGGCCACCCAAGGGAGAAGGATCCTGATAAAATGTGCGTATTTCCTTTCACATCGTTTTTGACCGATTTGGGATAAATATAACTTCACGAAAATATACAACACACAAGGAGAGAGTGCCGTGCACTCTCTCCTTTATTGAACAACCCGTTTTACTTATCGCGGTAAGTAAGTTGCAAATTACTTGGCTATACGAACGAAGCGAATACCTAATAAGGTGTCACGGCCAACGTATTGCATTTTTTTATCGAGAGCTCGGAACTTCCTCAAGCAAAGTGCGTTTCTGCCCCACAAGGTCTTGCAAGTCAATCTTGCCATCATTATTCATGTCGCCCTTGTCGTATGCATCCACATCCAGACCATTGATGATGCTGACCATGGTTGCCACATCGGCTGCACTCACCTTGCCGTCGCCATTCACGTCGCCCATAGGCATATTGGTCAACACGTCCATGCTAAATATTATATTTCTATAACTATACCAACACGCATTACCTTTATAAAGGTTCACAAGATGACTTGGCACATAGACGGCTTTGACTGAATAAGGCAAAAAACCATTTGGACCTCCCATTAAAGGAGGTGTATCGGCTTTACACACCACATATTTGAATTCAGTGCCTATAAATGATTCAACACCCAAGTTCTTGTCTGATCCCGCCTCCGGAAGTTCCAACCTTCCGTTGAATCCACAATTGTAGAAGGCGTGATAACCAATCGTTTTTACCGAACTGGGAATGACAAGATTTCCTCTCAAATTGGTGCAACCCTGAAAAGCACTTTCACAAATTTCCGTCACACCATTGGGAATCTCTATTGATTGCAGTTTTTGGTTATTTGTGAAGTGATTATTGATTGTTGTAGGGATTTTATCCAAGACCATATATCCGCCTTTATCTGTATATACGCTTTCTATTACCCATGCATCACCCAATGTTCGTATTAGATTCTCCATGACAGTTCCATCCGTGGTTGTATAATGCATGAGATAAAACCCACAATTAGCGCATTGGTTAGGATTGCTATCCGAGGGCGTGTGGCCAGGGCAAACGGGGTAAGGCTTAATGATAGTATAATAAGAGTACCACGCATCCATATACTTGCTGAATGATTCTCTTGGCACGTAAATACTTAATTCTTTTGTATCGGAGAAATACGAATTTGCAGTTGGTACTGGAGGCGTTACTGACTGACAAAAGATGTTCTTTATTCCCCTGCAAAACAGCGCATGACTGCCTATTGATGTAACGGACTTGGGGATAACAAGATCTTCCGTAAAACCACTAAGACAAAACGCATTGTCACTGATCGTCTTCAGATTATCCGACAAGGTGAGTTTTCCCTTCATTCCTGCACAATTATAGAAAGCACTTTCCTCGATGGATGTTACACCGTTGGGAATGACAAGATTGCCGGTAAAGTCAGTGCAATTATCGAAAGCACATTCGCCGATTTTCGTTACTGAATTAGGAATGACAAGATTGCCGTTCAATCCAGAACATCCTTCGAAAGCAGATTTTCCGATACTTTTAACTCCATCGCCCATGGTAAGACTGCCCTTTAATCTGGTACAATAACGAAAAACGGAATCCTCGATGCAAGTTACAGAGGCAGGGATATTCAGCTCACCCGTCAAATTACCGCATCCAAAAAAGGCAGCGCTACCTATGCTTTTCAAAGTGGCGGGAAGATGGATGTTACCCTTTAAAATGGACAAACCTTTGAAGCAAGACTTACCGATAGTTTCCAGGGAATTGGAGAGGGTCAATGCACCGCTAAATTTAGCAGCACAGAATGCGGAGTCGCCCAGGCATGTTACCGAATTGGGTATGGTAAGGTCACCGGTTAAGGCGCTGCATTTATAAAATGCGCGATTGCCTATGCTGGTAATACCTTCGGGAAGAGTAAATCTGCGCAGATTATCATTTCCGGAAAAGGCATTATCCGAAATCTTTGTCGGGGCCTTGTCTAACTCAAAATATCCATCACCTAAGACGGCGTTGTCCTCCATGCTGAAATTGTTGGCAAGGATGTTGGCGTCACCAAAGGGTTGCGCCACGTTGGGCATAACACGGTCATGGCCCTGGTATCGAACAAAATGGTGACCACAAACCTTGCAATGAGAGTTGCCGTCGCCCTCGAACGTATGAGGTGGGCGGGTAGCGCCCACAAGCGCGGCTTCGTAAGAGTAGTCGCAGTCGCAGGTGTAGGATGCCCATGTGTCATTTCCGCAGTTGCCGTTCTTCGTTATGAGGATATTGTAAAATTGATGCTCGTGGTTCTCGTAGGTGGGAAACACGTAGATGAAGGTGCCGCACTGCACTCCCTGGTTCACGTCCTGCGAACTCTGGTTTAGCGAGGTTCCATTATAGCCGGGCACGCCTCCCGCCCTTGACGAACTGTACACGGAAGCCGACAAGGCGGTCAGCATCTTCGTGTTTTCCGTCTTATGGCGTGTGTAGTAGAGGCGCATCTTCTTGCCCTTCTTGTTGAAGTGGTCCAATCCGAAGTGCGAGGTTCTGAGATACGTTGCCCCTCCGATGTTGTACGACACGTTGTTGTTGTCCACCTCGAAGATCAGTCCGGTAATGGCCAGGCTCACATCCGTGGTCGTCTTGTAGCCCAGATACGAATAGTATCCACAGCTTGTCCCCTTGTCAAGGTCTACTTTCAGCACGGTGAAGCCTGCATTCTGAAGGGCATTCACGGCTCCGCTCTCGCTGTTGTAACTGGCAATGGCAACCTCAGAGATGTAGGTTGTGGCCCATGCCGAAAGTGGCAACACGCACAGTGCGATTGTCACCATTAGTAGGTTAAATAGTTTCCTCATATTTGTTTCTGTTATTTTACCCGATTCAGTAAACTACTCATAAACTGCACAAAATTAGCAATAACAATCGAAATGTGCAAGAAAATGGCAAAAAAAGTTTTTGGACAACGAGTCAACGAGACAACAAGTCAATAAGCATAAGGACTGGCAAACGCCAGTCCTTATTTTGTCACACTTGTCACTTGTCACGAAGTACTTTTTACTTTGCACTTCGCGTCTTAGCGTTCAAGAAGAGAAGCGCTTCGCTGAACATAAATTTTCGTTAATTTCACGTCAATTCACGTTAATTTTCGTTGCCAACAGGCTTAAAATATCCATGAAATTCGCGTCAATTCGCGTTTTAAAATACCTCGCGCCAGGCGGAGTGGATTACTTGATTTCCACTCCGGTAGTGGTGTACTTTCTGCCATTCTTCTGGATGACGATGCGACCATCCTCAAGAAGTTTGCGGTTGGCAGCAGAGGGGGACTCGACATTGCCTAAACCTGCCTCCGTTACGGGCACTAACTTGTACGCCTCAAAATTGGCAAAATAGAACTTGTTGGCCTCAGCATACATACTCTCACTGAGATAAATGCCAAAGCAACTTATTCCTGAAGTATTGTTCTTACTTTCCTTCGCCAAGCAACTGCTCCACAAAGCACTGTATGTCGTGACGAAGACGGGCATAGGGTTCGGATTGCCGGAAGATGGTGCTCTTCTTCAGCATCACGTCAATGCCCTGCACGCTGTGCTGGTAGCACGAGAGTTCGTTCTGACGCTGTTTCTCGTGACACGCCAAACGGGTGATTTCGTTCTCGCGCTCACGACGCAACTGGGTGCATACGGGCGAGAGCAACGGAATGACGACGTTGTCGAAAAGCGTGTGACCCTGTATGTAGAGGTAGGATGTTTCGGGTGTGAGTCCCAGTGAGTGCAGCTCCTCGCGAAGGCGGACGAAGTCCTTCTTTGCCTCGGGAAAGTTCTGCTGCATCCATGCAACCGCCTTGTTGACGTGACGGCGCACATAGTCGAGTGTCTGTTCGGGGTGATAGGTGTTGACGTCGTGAAAACCAATCTCGCCAGCCATGTCCATGATGGAGAAGCGCTTGTAGTGGTCGTGACGGTACATCCACACGCTCCACACCAACAAGGGCCAAATGATGACGGAATACTGGCGCATGAACTCCTCAAGGTCGATGACCTCGCGGTCGTTGAGGGTGGCCATGACGCATGCTTCGTGCAGGCCGGGGGCGTAGCACTGGTAACTCTCGATGGCATAGACGTAGGTGTGGAAGACGTAGGGATTGTCGAGCATGCGACGGGAGTTCTCGGTGCAGCGCTGCATCAGGTAATCGTAGTCGGCATCCACGCAGGCAATCATGCAGGGTCCCAGCGCGTCGGGTGCTTCCTCGTTGCCGGAGCGAGAGGCCTGCACCTCGGTCATGGCATCGGCAACCTGTCCCATGGCCAACTTCTTGCCTTTGGCAAGCGACGTGCGCGAGGGCAACATCACCTCGAAGCGCAGTTCGGGACTCTCGAACTCGCCCAACACAGAGCGCCAGAAGAGTACGTCATCATAGCTCTCGACGTACGCCACCACCCTCCTACCCTTGCGCTTCGGCTTGAGTCGGTTGGCCGCTTCAAAATACGAAGAATTTACGTTATCTGTGAGTCGCTTGGCCACTTTTGAAATAGATTATTTGTCAACAATATCTTCCACGTCGGTCACACAATCCATCCAGCCGTCCATGATGACGGCAGGCGAATGCGTGGTGAGGATGACCTGCGCATTGGGGTTGAGGTCGCGCACAAGTGCGACAAGGCGCTGTTGCCAGTCGATGTGGAGACTGATTTCGGGTTCATCCATGAAGATGACGTAGGGTTGCTTGTTCTCGACCAAGGTGGTGAGCAAGATGATGAGCATCTGCTTCTCTCCGCTGGATAGTTTGTAGGGCGAGAGTCGCTCTTCCATCTGGTAGAAGAAGATCTCGTTGCTTTCGCGGTCAATGCACTTGCCGGTCTCCGAGAAGAGACTGTCTACCACATCCTGGAAGTGTGCCTTCTCGCCTGCAATCTGCTGTGCCTTCTGCTGTGCCTGCGGGTCGCCCTTGGTGAAGAGTTCCACGATGCGGTTGCTGGCATTGACCTGAAAGTCGAGGTAACGTCGTTGCAACTGATAGAGTTGGAGGTCGAGTTCGGTAGTGATCTTGATGTCGACAATCTGGTCGAGCACTTCACTGCGAAGCACGGGACGGTCGAAACTGCGGATGATGTCGAAGCGCACGGAAGTGCCTCCGTCGGGACCGTAGGTCAGTTTGACGTCGGACGTGTCGCGTTCTGCCTTGTTGGTCGTCAGCAGATGGTTTACCACCTTGCGCAGAATGGTGCTTTTGCCCACGCCATTCACGCCGCTCAGGATGTTGATGCCGGGACGCAGATTCCACACAACGTGCTTTCGGCCGTTCCACAGGGAGTCGATTTCAATCCTTTCAATATAGTCAGCAATCTTTGCCATGGTATTGTCTGTATCGTTTACAATGGCAAAAATACAATATTATTTTAATATGACAAAATAAATTAAAGAAAAATACAAGCCCCCTGATTGAAGATTGAGGATTGAGGGTGGAGGATGGAGGGGCGGAGGATGCCAAGGGCAAAACCATTGGGAACGGGGGCGTGAGAGTGAGGTGAAAATAATCTCACACGAAGGCACGCGCTAGGCATCCCCGAAGGGGTGACGCTTCGCTCGTAGGGCAGAAGAAGGACACGAAGGAGAAAAATTTATGAAATTCGCGTTAATTCGCGTCTAAAAACGGACGAGGCGACGTTGCGTCTTATTGCCTTGGCGCACAATAACGATGCCGTGACGCATGCGGAGCAGTGCACGTCCTGCGACGTCGAAGAACTGCGTGGGAGTGGCGCCACCGGCAAGCGTGGAAGAGACGGAGGCAGGAACAGCAAAGGGTGAATAGTAGTAGAGCGTTTCGTCGGCAACCAGTCCATCCGCATCATAATGCACGATGGAGTTGCACTTCAGCTCGTTCAGCACATTGCCATCGCAAATGTCGTCAACAGATGCAGAGAAGTCGTAGTTGTAAACGAATCTTTCGACCTGCTCTTGTCCATCGGCAAGGTACGTCTTCGTCTGGACAAGAGGCGTGAAAGCATCGGTATAATCATCTGTTGTCAATGAGTTGGTAATTACCCATTTATATCCGTTCCAATCCTCCTTTACTTCAGTCATCAACACATTGCGATGATTGGTGGATTGCGTGTTGCGACTGCTGTACTCACGGTTGTCGTAGGAATGCTTTTCGGCATCGCAGGAGAAGGATGCGTTGATGAAGGTGAGACCGCCAAACGCGTTCTTCTCAATCCAACTCTCGTAATAGTAGGCAGGGGTGTTGGTGCCATCAATCAGTTCGTAAACCACCGACTTTCCCTTGCCCACATTGCCCAGCGTCTGCCTGCTGGCGTCCCTCAGCACCAACGCGTGCGTGGACCACTTGTCAAGCAGTTTTGCGTCGGCATTCGAGGAACTGTAGTAGCAGGGAACGTGCTCGAATGCCAGCCTCCATTGGCCATCCTCACAGGCATAATAACGAGCCTCGGCAATGTGACTTGCACCGTCTGAGGAATGGTCAAACGTCAGCACATGCTTCTCTATCAGGACGCCATCAGCCACGGACGAAGCGTCACGGTCGTAGGCATAGATCAGCATCTCGGCGTTGCCATCCTCGCCATAAGCGAGTTCTGCTCGGCGCACGAGTGGCCAAGAAGCGACATCGCCCTGCCCTGCGTAGCACAGCACGCGGACGAGTTGCCCGTCGGCATCATAGGTGTTCTCATAACGCTCCTGATTGCAGAGCACATAGTTGCCGTGCGCATCCCATTCGGCAACCTGGTCCGCACTCAGTACAGACGTTCCATCCTGGATGTCGTAAGTCTGCATTCTGACCTTCTGAACCTGGCTGTCAGCATACGAATAAGTCGTTTCGCCTGTCAGCAGCCACTTGCCATCGATCCATTCGTAGGTGGACAGCAGAATGGGCAATTTATCCTCGCCGTAGGTGCTGGACCTCTTGTTGCAAGGCAACCATTGAGCATCGCTCCACCGGTAACTGACGTACAAGACAAGGGCGCCCCATTCGCTATACGTCTGCTCGGTTTTGCTTTCGCCCACCCACTCGTCCTGCACCTTCGTGTAGTTCTCCTCACGCACCACGCGTCCCTCCTCGTAGAACGAAATGCGCTTGCTCGTCTCAACCCATCCGCCATCGGCACCCAGCTTGCAGGTGATGTAGGTAGCGACGCCAGCCTCTGCATCGAGCGATGAAATGGTGCGCGTGGTGGGTGTGGTGTGCACGATGCAGTTGCCTTGACTGCTGGTCGTAACATCATCCGAGTACAACTGTTCCATCTTGCCCGTTGAGGCATTGCGCGAGGAATAGGCGGAGTGAACCGTCTCGCCGTTCTCATCGTACTGGTAAACGTAACTCTTCAGCAATGCCCATTCGTTGCCCTTGCGGTCATAATAGAGTGACGAGAGGACGTTGCCCTGCCCGTCGTAGGTAAAGACACGCTTTTCGGTAGGCGAGACGATGCTGTCGAGTTTCTCGGCAAATGCAGTTTGCGCCTGGGTGTTTACCGAGGCAAATGTCGTGCATGCGAGAAGTGGAAGAAGGAGTCGTTTTTTCATGCTGATTGCTTACTTATCTGCGACACAAAGTTAGGGATAAAAATTGAAAGCAGAAAGATTAGGTGGATTTTTTGCACTTCATCCTCAAAAAAAGCGTGGCAGTTCTGCGTGTTTTTACCTATTCACGGAGCAAAAACGCGGACTTGTTGCAACAAAAAACGTGAAAAACAGCATAAAGAGCATCGAAATTACATTATTATTAAGTAAATTTGCACGCAAAATAAAAGAACATGATTCAAGCACTCGAAGAACAACGACTTCTGCTGAAACGCGAATTTGCCTACGAAAAGGAGCAGTTTCAGAAACATACAGAGGCAACCAGCATCATCCGCAAGATAAAGCAAGGCATCTGCTGGTTTCCACTGCGTGTTGGTCGCTCATATTATAACTCACTCGACCAACTGGTCATAGAAGTAACCCGCACAGAGAACCAGGAAGAAGAGCACAACTTTGAACCGGGAAAGCCGGTTTGCCTGTTCACCGAAGAGGCATCGGGCATGTTGCACTACATGAAGTTCAGCGCACAGATCAGTTACGTGGAAGAAGACCGCATGGTCATTGCCCTACCCTCGCAGGACGCCCTGGTGCAGGTGCAGAATGCCGACAGACTGGGCGTGCAACTGGCACTCGACGAGACCACCTACAAACTGATGTTCGAGGCGCTTGACCACGTCATTGAGGCAAAGGGAAACCGACTGGCTGAGTTGCGCGACATCTGCCACACAAGTGCTCCTACACAGAAGTACACATTCCTTCCGCAACGCTTCCCCTGGCTTAACCCCTCGCAGGAGCAGGCCGTCAACGAGGTGCTGTGGGCAAAGGATGTTGCCGTGGTGCACGGCCCTCCAGGAACGGGAAAGACCACCACGCTGGTGGAGGCCATCTATGAAACCCTGCACCGCGAGACGCAGGTGATGGTGTGCGCACAAAGCAACATGGCGGAGGACTGGATTGCTGAGAAACTGTGCGACCGTGGCGTTAACGTGCTGCGCATAGGCAACCCAACACGAGTGACCGACCGCATGCTGGCACAAACCTATGAGCGTCGCTTTGAGAGTCACCCGCAATACACGCAGTTGTGGGCCATACGAAAGGCAATACGCGAACTGTACGCAACCCGCAAGCACGGCAACACGGAGAGTTTCCAGCAGAAGGTGAGCCGACTCAAGGATCGTGCCACAGAACTGGAATACAGCATTCAGGAGCAACTCTTCAACGAGGCACGAGTAATTGCCTGTACACTGACGGGCAGTTCGAATCGCTTGCTGATGGGACGACGTTTCGGTACGCTCTTCATCGACGAGGCGGCCCAGGCACTCGAGGCGGCTTGCTGGATTGCCATCCCCAAAGCCGACCGCTTTATCCTGGCAGGCGACCACAGACAGTTGCCACCCACGCTGAAGACAATAGCCCCCACTGCACCGGCACCCGTCACCCTCATGGAGCATCTGGTGAACAACAAGCCCAAGTGCGTGTCGTTATTACGTGTACAGTATAGAATGTGTGACGCCATCATGCAATTCCCCAACCAGGAGTTTTACGAGGGTCTGCTGGAGAGCGATCCCAGCGTGAAGTACCGTGGCATTCTGGACTGGGACACTGCCATTGAATGGGTGGACACAAAGAGTGAAACCTCTGCCCTACCCTCTAAGGGCGGAACGAGAAACGCTCAAACCTCCATGGGCGGAACGAAGAACGCTCAAGTCTCAGAAGCAGGACTGGACGCATCCAGCATAAAGGGAATGGGATTTGAGGATGGTGAAACGGAAGGAGAACACGGAGAGAGTCTTTTCGGTCTTTCTCGCGTCAATCCCTTCGAGGCAGAACTCACCATTAGAATTCTGCAACAATACTTCGAAAAGATTGGTAAAGACCGTATCTTGCATGAACGCATCGATGTAGGACTCATTTCTCCCTACCGTGGACAGGTGCGTCTGCTTCGCCAACTCATCAAGCAAAACAAGTTCTTCAAACCTCTCAGAAGTCTGATTAGCGTGAATACGGTGGACGGTTTTCAGGGACAGGAACGCGACGTCATCGTCATCTCCATGGTGCGCTCAAACGAGGAGGGACAGGTAGGTTTCCTGCGTGACCTTCGTCGCATGAACGTTGCCATCACGCGTGCCCGCATGAAACTGCTCATCATCGGCGATGCTACAACCCTGTGCAAGCACCCTTTCTACCGAAGACTGAAGAAATACATTGACTCACTGGATGAGTATTGATGTTTTTGGGGAGTTAAGGAAGTTAAAGGAGTTAAAGACGATAGTTTGGGATTATGGAAGGGAGTTGAGTTGCTAAATGTATCGTCTTTCGCTCAGCGGACTTGCCCAATGCTTCGCCGAAAGGCAGAAGAACTCCCTGCGAAACTTGAATTCATCAAAATTCCACCACCGCCATCAACCCTTTTCCATCCTGCCCAAACGTGGCAGGCATGATGCTGATGTCAGTATTCTTGACAAATGGACGGGTGTAGATGAAGGCGCATCCGGCACCTAAGGCCGCACCGCCCAGCACGTCCCACCAATCGTGACGCTTGGCGTGTACACGTCCCCAAGCCACATAAGCCGACAAGGCATAGGCAGGAACACCCCACTTCCAACCGTAGCGACGCATCAGGAACGAGGCGCCGTCGAAAGCCACGGCTGTGTGCGTGCTGGGAAAGGCATGATGACCCGTTCCGTCGGGACGATCCTTCTTGATGCAGGCCTCAAGACCATAGTTCACGGCAAGCGTGGTGGCCGAACTGAGTCCCAACTGCAGGATGCCCTTCTTATCCTTCTCGACAATTGCCTTGACAAGTCCAGTGGCAGAAGGGACAAGGCAAAGCACGTCGGTGCTTCGCTTCACAAAATCAGACTGCGCACGGGCAACGGAACTGCCTGCAAAGGCAACAACCAGGGAGAGAATGAGATGCTTGAACATAAAAATCAATAAGTATTTGGTGCTCCGATAGGGCGGAACATTTTGTTTTCGACCGCAAAAGTACGAAGAAACGGCACAATAAGCAAACGAATTTGCAACTTTCGGACTTTATTTGTAATTTTGCATTATAAATTATGTATTGTTAAGTAAGTATTGTAAAATATGGACAGCGCATTATACCTCATTCCCGTAACCCTTGGCGACACCACCATCGAGCAAGTACTTCCCTCGTATAACCATGATGTCATCATGCAGATCCGTCACTTCATCGTGGAGGACATCCGCAGTGCACGTCGCTTTCTGCGTAAGGTGGACCGTGAATTCCCCATCGACGACTCTACCTTCATGGAGATGGGCAAGCATGCCGACGCCAAGCAGTTCAACCAGTATCTGGAACCCCTGCGCAAGGGAGCATCCATCGGAGTGATCAGCGAAGCGGGGTGCCCTGCCGTGGCCGACCCTGGTGCCGACGTAGTTGCCATTGCCCAGAAGGAAGGACTGAAGGTAGTGCCTTTGGTAGGTCCGTCGAGCATGATTCTGGCAGTGATGAGCAGTGGATTGGGCGGACAGAGTTTTGCCTTCAACGGTTATCTGCCTGTGGAACCTGCCGACCGTGCCAAGCGACTGAAAGCACTCGAAGCCCGTGCCTGGAACGAGGGACAGACGCAACTATTCATCGAGACGCCCTACCGCAACCTGAAGATGTTCCAGTCGCTCCTTGCCTCGTTGCGTCCGCAGACGCGCATGTGCATTGCCGCAGGAATCACCACCCAGGAGGAATGGATAAAGACGCTTACCATTGAGAAGTGGAAGAAGCAACAGTTGCCCGACCTGAGCAAGGTGCCTGCCATCTTCCTCATCAACAAGTAAACTTTAAGAGGTCAAGAAGTTAAAGAGGTCATGAAGTCAAGAGGTTAAAGAAGTTAAGACGGCAGTTCTGCCTTAAAAGAAGTTAAGACGATAGTTTTGCCTTATTCATGTAACCCAAGAATCAGCGCGATGCGCTTGTTTTGAATACTCCATGAAAAGATTTGCATTTGTTATTTTCGCCCTGCTGATGTGCATGAATGTATGCGCACAGATAACCGTGAAGAGCCGCGTGAAAGACTCCACCAATGGTGAGCAACTTCCCTATGTAAACATCTACGTCGGAAAGGACAGGGGAACGCTGACCAACTACGACGGTGACTTCACCATCGTGGTTGACTCGGAAAACACCATGCTCAGGATTTCGTGCATAGGATACCAAACCATCAACATCATGGCATCGGAGGTAGGCGAGGAACTGAAGATGATACCAATGGAACATTCCATGCGCGAACTGCAGGTGAGAGCATGGCCAGGCTTCCTGGAAAAGGTGGCAAAGAAACTGAACAAGGAATACGGCAAGAAGAACGGCAAGAAGAGCCAGTACTTCATGCGTATGACAACCTCGCTTGGCCGGCGCGACCTCACCGAGGCTTTCGTCGAGGCAAACTCGGCCATCAACCTTCGCAACCTGACGATGATAAAGGGAAGGCACGGACAAGTGACTCACGAGGGACTGACTGCCCCTACCGTGGGCGACATGAACTTCCACCACTTGATGGAAATTGCACCGCTGATACGCGACGTAGTATTCTGGGACCGCCTCATCACTCCGCTTTCGAAGAACGCCACCACCAAGTACCTCATGAACAACTACGACATTACGGGCGAAGGACTTATCGATACTGACGGAAAAAGCATCTACCGCATCAAACTCAAGACGAGAGACATCAACGAGGCTCTCAAGAACACTGAGCAGAAAGAAAAGAATGCCTTCACTGAAGCCGTCAGGATGCTTCTCAGCAAACGCAAGCGCGCCATCTTGGAAGGTACACTCTACGTGGATGCACAGACGTTGCAACCGCTGCGCTTTGACGGTAGCATAGAAAACCTGTCATTGCAGATTGCCGAAGGATTGAAAAAGACGGAAGTGGGCATCAGTCTGACATTGCACGTCAATTATCGTAACGACAAGAATTTCACAGAGGTATCGGACATCGCCGTAAAGATGAAGAACGGCGACTTTGCCTGCCAAGCCTTGTTGTTCAATGTGGAAAACATGAATCTGGGACTGAAGGCAAAGAAGAAGAACCGCGCCAAGGAGAACATGCTTGAAAGCATTGAGAGCGTGGGCTTTGACGAGACACTATGGGCAAACTCCAACATCATTCAGCGAACCAGCGAGGAGGAACGACTGGCAGGACTGGAGAACCAGTCGGAAATCATCACGGACAGCATTGCCGTGCCACGCACCAAACGTGAGAGACTGATTGACCGACTGACCCGCTTCAGCCAGTCCATCCCACAGGAGAAGGTGTACCTGCACATGGACAACACCAGTTACTTCCTGGGCGACACCATCTGGTACGCCATTTATACGCGTCAGACAAACAACGACCTGCCCTCAAACATCAGCCATTTAGCATACGTGGAACTCTACAACCAGGACGGTTACATGGTGGAACGACAACTGGTTGACATACGCAACGGTCGCGGACACGGCAACTTTGCCTTGAGCAAGGAGATGTTTGGAGGTTACTACGAACTGCGTGCCTACACCCGCTGGCAACTCAACTGGGGCGTTTACGAGCACAAGCACTCACGCATCAGTAGCGAATGGTTCCTCAACGAGGAACTGGAGCAGAAGCACTTCCGCGACTACGACAAACTATACAGTCGCGTCTTCCCCGTGTACGATGCGCCCACCAAGGAGGGAGAATACACAGAGAACATGACGATGCGCCCCATGCGTCGCTATTTCAGGAAAGACCCCGACAAACCACAGTTGGAGATGAAACTCTATCCCGAGGGTGGCAACCTGGTAGAAGGAATGCCCTGCCGAGTAGCATACGAGGTTACGTGGGAGGACGGCGAGGATGCCAGCGAGGGTGTTCTGGACTTGGGTGACACGGAGAGCCACGAAATCGCAAAAGACGTAAAGCAACAGATCTCGGAGCACAAGAAGTTGGTTGACAAAGAGATGAAGTCTGCCACCAAGCAGGCAAAGAAAAAGAAGAACGAGAAGGATGCCGTTGCTCCATCCACCCCCATCAAACCCGTCGATGCGGAATGGGTAAAGAACCGTGGTGTTTTCACCATCACTCCACATAAGGGGATGAACCGCACCATCACCTACATCGACCGAAACGGCAATAAGGCAACAGAAAAACTGCCCGAGGTGGAAGCGGAGGGAACCTGCCTGAAGGTGGAACAAACCGACACGACATGGATGTTCGACATTACGCTCTCGCCGGGCATGCAGAAGGACAGCCTTGGCATTACCATCATGAACGAGGGTAATGTGCAAAAGGTCATGGTGCTTGACAGCCTGCACGCAGACAATCTGCACACCATCATTACCCTGCACAAGAATGAACTGAAGGAGGGTGTCAACCAAGTCACGATATTTGACGTGGAGGGTATGGTATGGGCCGACAGACTATTCTTCAACATGTTGCCTGGAAACCATTCTATCACCTCATCACACGACAACGAGAACGTAACCGTATGCCTGCTTGACAGTGTTGCTGGGCAACAGGAATCCACACCGCTCAGCAAGCAGTCCTACTTCAACGCTTACCAACCCATCCGACTGAGCGTGGAGTCGGCACCCAATGCCACACTCTCCATGTCTGTTCGCGATGCATTGCACAGCGACCGCCTTTACGACAATGCCACCATGCGCACAGAGATGCTGTTGGCATCCGAGGTGAAGGGCTTCATCCCCAACGCACAATGGTACTTTGAAAAGGATGACGAGGAGCACCGACAGGCACTCGACCTGTTGCTCATGATACAAGGATGGCGCCGTTTCAACTGGCAACACATGGCGGTGCCCAAGACATGGGAAATCACTCAGACGGCAGAGTCAACACCCGTCATCACCGGACGCATCTACAAGACCGCCGACTGGGCATTCCACTCATACACCAATTTTGACTACGCCGCACAGGCACGAAACACGGGAGTCTTCAACAGGGATGCTCCGTATGGCGTGCTTTATGAAGGAGCCACAGACGACCTGATAGGAAAAACCACACGTCAGGACGTCACCAGCGGAGAGTTGGCGCTTAACAACATCAGCAACTCTGGCGTGAACAGCATAGAAGGCGCAAGCGCTTCTGATGGGGAAACAGGAAACGTCAGCAACACGCCTGACACCGACAACACATCAGAAAACGTGTTGGAGCGAACCGACAAGAAAACCAAGCGAGGAAAAGCTGTGACATTGCATGCAGAACTGGTATCCATCGACGGAAAGGAAACGCGCGTAACGGAACAGATCACCAGGGACGGACGCTTCCGCATACTGTTGCCCGGTTACTACGGCAACGCCATCTTCTTCCTGAGTGCCAGCGACACCACCAAGTGGAAGAAAAAAAGCAAGTATGCGTGGATACAAACTTACAGCCCAGACGAAGTGCCAGAGTACACCGTTCACGTAGACTTCCCCTACCCTCGCTTTGTAAAACCCTACAACTTCTATCAGCAACACGTCATGGAGTCTTCCGACAGCATCATGGGTTCTATGTTGCTCGACGATGACGCACACCAGATGCGCGAAGTGAAGGTGAGAGGACGACGAGGTGGTTTGAGGAAATTCTCCGACTCGATACCGGCCTTCACCATCGATGCCTATCAGGCTTACAACGAGGCAATCGACGGTGGTATGTACGTTGCCACTCCCGAGATGATCGTACGCAACTATTTGGGCGATTACGGAATGGAATTCCCTTATGTCACCAAAAATTGCAACGGGAGCACACGTACCATCAGCAACATCTTCCTACGTTTTGGCTACGACATCACACGACGTGCGGTCAACAACCTTACCATGGACATAGATTCCGTGTATTTGCGAGGCAATCTGGCATCGTTCGCACCCTACAGCGACTGCGGTGAAGCCCTGCGTTTCTTATCCGTAGAAGAAACTGCCAAATACTATAACCAGCAAGCCATAGACAAGTATGTCATCTACACCGACTATCAGCCACGACTTGAGGGCAGTAACCGATACTACGGTTCAAACCTGCCACGCGTGGACATTGCCATCTACCCATACTCCGACGATAGCCAACGATACATTTATCGCGACCGCAGGTATGTGCTTGACGGTTATGCTTATCCCGACAACTTCTATCATCCCAATTACAAGAACCGCAAACTGGACGAAAAGCCCAAGGACTACCGACGCACCTTGTACTGGAATCCCGACCTGAAACTCGACAAGGAGGGTAAGGCCGTCATCAAGTTCTACAACAACGGCAAGCAGGGCAACATCTCCGTCAGTGCCGAGGGCATGACCAGCGATGGAAAGATTCTGGGAAACTAAAAGGAAAAACGAAAAGGCGAATAGTAAAGTGTAGAGTGTAGAGTGTAAAGTTGAGAGTTTAAAGTTGAGAGTTTAGAGTTTAGAGTTTAGAGCGTAAAGTGCTGAGTGTAGAGCGTAAAAGTGCTGAGTGCAAAGCGTAAAGTGCTAAGTTAGACAGTCAACAGTCAAGAGACGTTATAACCCGTTGTCCATTGTCTGTTGACTGTTGTCAATTACCCCTCTGCCACACTCTAACATAGTCTACCTCATAACGCATGGGAAAGGCATCGGGTTGGATGGTTCCTCCGTTCTGTCCACCGATGGCAAGGTTAAGCAAGATGTATTGAGGAGAATGGAAAGGATTAGTATGTTCACCTATTGAACCATTAACCGTCTTGCTGAGGTCAATGTCGTTGAGCAATTCTCCGTCCAGATAAATGCGGATGTAATCGGGTGTCCAATCCATCAACCAAACGTGGAACTTCTCACCCCACCCTGCATCCTTATCCAAGAAATGCTGGTACGGAATGCGCTTTGTGTTCCATACAGCCTGCCATTGGCGATCGTTTCCCCATGCCGCATTGGCAAGTATGTGAGGCACGCCATTGATGTGATAGAACTCCATGACATCGCACTCACCATTCGAAGGCCACTCACGCTGAGTGCCCAGCGTCCAGATGGCTGGCCACGAACCTTCCACCGCAGGAATGCGGGCCCTTACCTCCATACGTCCGTACAAGAAACTATACGCCTTGCGCGTATTGATAGAACCAGACGAATACTTGGCATAAGGACGGCGGCTTCGCCAGTCGCCACCTCCGCGACGACGTCCTCCCTGCCCTTCTTCCTGACGAGGACGGTAACCAGGATTCGGGATGCTGTCTAGACGCCCCTCAATCACAAGCAGGCCATTCTGCCTATAGGTGTTATCTGGCTGATACCACTGGTCTTCTTCGTTACGCAAAAAGCCTACTTCCGACTGCCACTTCTTGGCATCAAAGTCACCAGAACCATCGAACTCGTCATGCCATGCCAGATGCCACGCATCTGCCCTACCCTCTTCTCCTGGCAAAACAGGTGGCAACGGATTTATGCTCTTCTGTGCCATCGACGCAGAGAAAGACAACAGGGAAAAGCAAAGAGTCAAGAATGTTTTCTTCATAGTTTCGGTTTAGCATAAAGTGATTTTACAATTTGCTCAGGAAGCGTTCACGATCCACGATAAAGCGCGTGTGTGTGGCACTACCCACCAACACCTCGCCCTGGTGAGCCTCAATGCTGAACTCTACCTTACGTCCCTCGTGCAGGGTTATCTGCGCCTCCACGCTTATCTCTGCCCCAACAGGCGATGGCTTGAGGTGCTGGATGTGTATGCTACCTCCCACGGTCGTTTGTCCCTCACCGCAAAGCTGACGGCATGCCAGCATGGCAGCATTCTCCATCATGGCCACGAGTGCCGGGGTGGCAAGCACAGGCATGTCGCCCGACCCCATCACCTCGGCTGTCTTTTCTGAAGTTACAATATATTTCATCGTTGTCTATTTATCTGTGAATGATTCTTTGTTCTTATGCCCATACCTCCTCCATAGGCTTACGGTTCTTCTCGGTAGCGCTGTCGGCAGCATAACCCAGAGGGACAAGCACGGCAGGTTCATAACCTTCGGGAAGGCTGATGGTGCTACGAAGCTGGTCGATGTCGAAGTTGCACACCCAGCAGCTGCCCAATCCCTGCTCAGTGGCTGCCAGGCAGAGGTGCTCGGTGGCAATGGCAATGTCGATGTCGGCATGGTTCTTGTTGTCATAACGGCGCGTCCAGCACTCCTCGCGGTTCTGCAGACAGATCACGATGGCAGGGGCTTGCTGAATCCACTCACGGTTGTAGCTTGCCTTCACAATGGCCAACTGCTCAGGGGCGGTAACGAGAATGAACTTCCATGGTTGGCGGTTGACTGCCGAAGGTGCCAGTCGCACACACTCCTTGATGTACTCCAACTTCTCTGCCTCGATGGGCTTATCTTGATAACTGCGGCAACTATAGCGTGCCTGACAAAGTTCCTTGAAATTCATAGCTTTCCATTTTATTATTAGTTACTACGGCAAAGGTACAATCTTTTTCCCATTCCTCCAAACCATTCCTATATAAAAATCTTTTCGTTATATGCCAAACGCCCGCCAATCTTCACAGATCGACGGACGAGTAAGCAATTATTTATTAACAAAAAAACATGGAGGTGCATGCGTCACTGCAAGCGGAACATAATGGGGATGTTGAAACGTACACGCACGTTCTTGCCCTTCTCCTTGCCAGGTATCCATTGGCCAGAGGTGAGCTTTATCACACGCACACTCTCGTCATCAAGAGCCTTGGCTGCTTGGTTGAAGATTTCCTCGGTGAGGACCTTCGTCTCTGTTTCTTTTTTGTCCTTGGATACTACGGTTACAGTCTTGTTAAAGTTGTCGGGCTTGCTGACACTCCTCATTACCTCAACCTCATCGACACCTCCATCTGGTTCAATCACGAATTGTATAAAGACACGACCTTGTATGCCCCACTCCTGAGCCAATGCAGGATAGTGCATGTTGGCTGCAAGGAACTGGTAAAGGGCATTATCACCACCCTTAAACGCGGGCAACACCTCAGCCATATCATAAATAGGGACGGATTTTGCAATGCTGTCCTCTGCAGCTGCTATTTCCATGATCGGTTCCACCACAGCAGCGGGTGTCTCCACAACGGAGATTTTGGCTTCTTTTGCACTCGTTTCAGAAGAAGTGACCTCCATAGGCAACTTTTCTTCCACTTTAACTTGCACATCTGCGGCATTCTGCGTACCTTTGTCGCGGATTTCAGTCACTGCCTGCTCAATGGGCTTGATGAACTCGGGTGTAGCGAACGCACTGAGTGACAGCACGGCTACGGGTAGGACGTACAGCGCACGGCTGCGACGCCAGGGATTGGGATTTTGTTTCTGCATCATAGTGATACGTTTTATAATTGAACTATGGTTAAAGTTGTTGGCGAAAGTGTAGGAGCTGGAGCCAACAGCTTTATTTATTATTAGCATTTGATAGCCACGTGCCGACACGCCCTGCCTCAACACATAATCATCGGCTTCGTACTCGTGGACGTCGCGAAGGCTTGAGTCGAGCATGTAACTGAATGGATTCCACCATTGCAACATCTCTACAAGGGTGAGCAGCAGGATGTCGAGCGAATGATGGTACAAGATGTGACCACGCTCATGAAGGATAATCTCGCGTCCGGCACGGTTGTAGTCATCTTCGCTGATTACGATGCTGCGCAACCAGCTGAAAGGCTTCACCGAGTCGGCATGGCAATATACGGTAATGCCATCCTCCTCACGTTGCTGCCATAGGCTTCCGCCACGAATGATGGTACCCATGCGTGCCAACTGCACAAGACGGAAAAGCAACACCATGAACATGCCCATCACATCGACGATGCTCACCACATCGAACCAGGAAAGCTGTGAAGACGTTGCCTGTACAGGAGCCGAGGCAGTTACGACTAACTGACGGATAGGAATGCCTGCGTCAATCATTTGCTGCTGGGCGGCATGCACCACGGGATTGCCATCGAGCGAGAGCACAGAGACATCGAGCAGGGGAAGAACCAGCGAGAGCAGCAGTATGCCAAGCAAGACGAAGCGGTTGAAATGCAGCATCTTCTCTTTGCGCAACATGAACGTGTAGGGCACATAAAGCGCTGTCAGGACAAAGGCAGATTTCAAGGTATATAGAAACAGGTCGGTCATAGTTCTTTCTCCTCTTCGTTATCAATCGTTTGGAGCATTTCCATCACTTCCTCGGGTGTGAGGTTCTCTTCCTTGACAAAGTAGTTGAACATGGATTTAAGGCTGTTGCCAAAGAAGTTGCGCTTGACGCTTTGCATCGTCATTCGTGTGTACTCCTGACGCGTTATCTTGGCTACGTACCATTGTGTCTTGCCTTCGCCCTCCTTCTTGAAGAAGTCAACGAACCCCTTCTCATAAAGTATCTTGAGATAGGTGGCGATGGTGGTGTAGGTGGGTTTGGGCTCGGGATAGCGCTCCAGCAGTTCCTTGCCGCAAGCTGCATGACCGATGTCCCAAAGGGCTGTCATCAGTTGGAATTCTGATTTCGTCAATGTCCTGTCTGTTCGTTTCATAGGCTTACGCTTGTTTTGTTGTTTCTGCTGCAAAGGTAAACCAACTTTGTCAATTTCGAACTATTTAGAAATCGAAAAGTTTCGAAAACGAAGCGCTTTTAACATTTTTTAATCGAAATAGGGTTGTTAGTTCGTAGTTCATAGTGCATAATTCATAGTTAGTGGTTGTTAGTGCAAAGTGCATAGTGCATAGTGCATAGTGCATAGTTAGTGGTTGACTTCGTCGAGCTTTTGGGATTTCTTCTGCCCGCCAACTATGAACTATGAACTGTGAACCGTGAACTATGAACTGTGAACTGTGAAAAGCTATTTTCCTAAAATCTTATTGACCAATGTGTTGACATCATGGTAATCCACCTTCGCATCACCATTCACATCGGCAGTACCATACTGGTCGGTGGCATTCTGCATCAGAATGTTGACGAGTGCCGTCACGTCGGCAGCGCTGATACGTCCGTCGCCATTGACATCACCCTTTACCAAGGCAGGCAACTCGTTAAGGGTAAACGTGCCCAGTTTCTTTCCATCCGTTGTACACCAGCGAAGAGGATTGGCTGCCTTTCCTGCAGAGTAATAGCCATTGAGTCTTGCAGAAGTGTATTCTTTCGTCGCTGAAACATCTATGTCATTGCCCGTGATTGTAGCACTCTTGAACTTGATAAGCGATGGTTCATTTGCCACACTCTTCCCGGCACGTAAATTCAACGTGGTACCCTCGACAGAAGATATGGACGCAGCAGTTACGTTGCTGTTTGACGTCAATGCAAAGGGAACAAACAACTCATGCCATGCATTTGACGCATCATTGCGTGTATAAGTAAGCGACTTGGCAACGAAGGGTGACTCAACGGAAAGAGGCGCCTCATCCTTGATAACAAGATTCTTGCACACATTACCGATCACAACATTCTTTGTGTTGTAACTCTCGTCAACGGTTGCAGTTGCTGCAAGTTTTATGATGGCATTCTCAGGTGTCTGGTCAATCTGCAAATTACTGCAGTTACTGTACTCCGAGAGGTCCATCCACAACGCATCCATGTGCCAGCATTGTGTCTGCAATGCTCTGGCATTGTCAACATACCCTTTTATGGTCTTGTCGCTCTTATCTGTTGCACAAACGTACGAAAGTTTGAAGTCACCGAACTTTAACCATGTGCCGTCAGAGCGAACACCAACGGTAAGCGTATTGTTGTCGACAATTACATAACAAGTGTATTTTTCATAGGTATTATCGCCCTTACCCACAAGGTTGTAGGAACGTGCAATATTTTTCCAGTTAGAAGGATTAGCATAGATGGCCGTCTTCGTCTGTGTACGTGTATATCCGGCGGTGGTGGCAAGTTCGCCCGTCAGTTTATAAATACCGTTGGGCAGATTGTTGATGGTTTGCATCATCTCTATCCTATTAATCTCACCTGCCCATGCATTGACGGTGGCAACAGTCTTGCCGGTGCTGACTTGCCCCGTCGTGAGGAAGCAGTCGTTCCAACCCGACACTTCAGAGATAAACTCCCATCCGATGGGATGGTAAGCTTTTCCATTACTGTTCTTCATATCACTCTCCGTACCCCAGTTGAGGTTAGGATTCTGCATCGTATAGTTGGCATCGGTATAACCCAGTTGCACGAAACGCTTCTCGTTGAACTCCTTCTTCTTGATGGCGTAAATCTTCAGGTGATCGGCAGCAGCAATGGAGTTACGATTGCCCGCCAGTCGCTCACCGACGCCAAACTGCTTGTCATTGTCCCACAAACCGACGTAGTTGCCGGTATGCTTGCAGTTGCGCACCACCCAGTATCCCGCACTCTGATACTCGGGCATATAAGCCGTATTGGCTGCACTTATATGATAGGTGGCATTATTGGTCACAAAGTTCCATGAATTAGGACTGCACATCACATAGTCGTAGGTAGAAAGGTTGCGAAGCGAATAACCCTCGCTACTATTGGGTTCAATTTGCCAAATCTGCGAAAGGTCAGTACCAATGGCGGCAGGCGTTTGATAATATACGTCATCATCACGGACTGCCCAACAGAGATCCTTCGATGCTTCCTGGCTGTAAATGATATAATAGAAGTCGCCATAGTTCTCTGGGAGAGACGTAATCCAGCCCGTTGACTGTATGAACGCACCCGAAGCATACGTTTTTCCATCAGCGGAATCAACAATCCTATAGGTGCACGATTCAGCATCCGAGAGGGTAAAGCTCTGACTGTACGCTACGTCATTGCCATCCGTCTTGTCCTTGGGTGTCACATTGCCAAGCACCGACCATGAGGCATCTCCGCTTTTCTTGTACTGCACCTCAATCCGGTCTACCATATCACCATTGGCGTCAGACCAGTTGATTGTTACCGTATTGCCCGAATAAGTAACGTTTTTTATCGAGGGAGCCTTGATTACCACCGTCGGCACAAACTCGTATTCATGGTTGAAACCGATGCCCGTTTCCATGCCGGCATAATACGAGCCCAATTTAGTCAGGTTGCCATCGTGATAAACCTTCGAGCACACTCTCTCACCATTCCACATGGCATAACGCTCCACATACCCCCAACTGTTGAGTTTCTGCAGAATGGGTTGCATACCATTGAGATTAGCAGTTTGATTCTCCGAGGAATTGGAATCCTTATCCTTCGCAACCGCGAAGATGCCGTTGTTGCCCCATGATGAACCCCATAGCATTTCAGAAAGCCAGATGGGGCGCTTATAGGTATTGTAGTAAGAAGCAAGATTGTTGAACGAACCTTCTGCCCAGTAGGCATGCATATCGAGGATGTCGCATCGCCATCCACGCTCGTCAATGGCCGTCATGAAGTCTTTCAGCCAAGTGTATCCACCATCGTGCGACGAAGGAGAACAAAGGCGCAAACCCGTACGCATCAAGTCTTGCCAGTTTGCCAGCACCTGTTCAACGGTAGCAGGACTCTCGTCGCTATTGTTGGCAGGTTCATTGTTTGTCTTGGCATGGGGAGAGTAACTCTGCCTTCCTATGTCAGATATAGAAGGCCATCCCTCCTTGATATGGTGAGGCACGCACTCTACGTCTGGTCCTATGTCTTCGCCTACACCCCAGGTATAACTCCATGATGAATTGAGCGCGTTGTTGGTCGACAACGTAAGATCGGCAGCAAGTCCTTTCTTCTGCGCATCATACCATTTGAAAATGCGGTACGAGGAAATCTTTCCGCTGAGCACGTTGGGCAGCGATGCCACCTCAAGGTCTTCCTTGTCGGCAATGAAGCATCGGCTATAACCCCATCCCCCAGTTCCTACGGCAAAGGTCACCATATATCCGCGCTTGAGTTTGAAACTGCGGATATTATTGTTCAGTTGTCCGTCGCTAAGCGTATTCATGTAACCGTATGTGTTACCCATGCCATAATCGGACGACGAACTACCCGAGAAGTTGCTTCCCGAATAGCATGTCAACGGTTTGATGTCGGAAGCATACGGCATCACGATGGCACCCTGCGCATACATCTTCACCTGGCAGTTCACACCATTCTCCGCCTTTACGCCCATAATCTTGACGTACTTCAGCCATTTGCTGATGACTTCTGACGGACGGATGGACTTGAAGATGAGAACAGCATGGCCTGTGTTGGTGATGTCTACCGAACCGCTGCCCGTAAATGGCGTGGTACTGGTAAGCACATAATCCACGTCCTGAGTCACCTTTCTGGCATCAGATATTGAGTTCGAGACGGTTTGAACGGTATTGGCTGCAGTTGCACCAACAACACCCAGTGACAGCATGCAAGCCACACCTATTCGCTTCAGACAACAAGAGATTTTCATAATTATGATATTAAGGATAAGTTTGAAATCTACTTGCAAAGAAACAAAAACTATTTTGATTTACCAAGCAACTATGCCGCAATAATCTCTAAACGAAGCAAAAACAATCAAAAAACAGCAAGAAATGACAAGAAATGACCGAAACGGCATCACATTTCTGGACGATGCTGCCATAGCAGCTGGCAAGGGACGTATCCCAAGCAAGGAGCAGTGGGAAGAACTCTTCAGCAAGTGTACAAGAACAACAGAAGCGATAAACGGCGTTTCATGTTTTCGCTTGAAAGGTCCCAATGGAAATACTTTGGTCTTGCCATGTACGGGTGGCCGAGTGGCAAAAACAGGTTTAGTAGAAACAAGCTCGTCATATTATTGGGCAAATAGTTTAAGTGATTTGACTACATATTACTATGTTCCATGCCTAAAGTCGAATACAATGAGTACAATTGGTCGTAGTCTTGGATGCCAGATTCGTCCAGTAAAATAACACGACACATACAGGAAAATCTTTTTGCTCTGCTTGCAGCAGAACAGAAAGCACCTTGATACAGACAGAGGCACTTTTGCTACATTGGCAAGAGTGCCTTTGTGGTTTGTTACGCTACCGTTTAGGTGTGAGGCTAACAGACTCTTCCTCTACTTTCCCCCTATTCCTTCTCTACTCTTCCTCCGTGCTTTGCTCGGAGATTGTCCATCGATTCTCCATCGAATGTCCATCGATTGTCCATCGAAACGATGGAGAACCGATGGCGATGGGATGAAGATACTACGAACCAATCTTAGGGACTACACAAGTGGAGGAAGTAGAGGGGCGTTTACAAAAACGAATGTCAGAGTCCACCGCATAAAGTCATGTCGCTCAAAGAGCAGACCCGTCATCAAGGTTTTTTATTATATCATAAATTTTTACGAAGTTATAATGGTTTGTGGGCAAACCGCTATCATTACCAACATTTTTGTTCATCGTCGTTCATTTTTGTTTCAAATACCATTTGCGCAGGTTATTCCCCTTCGTGGTCTTCGTGTCTTCGTGTGAGATTGTCTTACGGAACAGATAACAGTTAGACAAAACGGAAACAAGGGTAAACGTAGATTCTATGAAAAGATCAGTTTGAAACAAGCATCGAGTAGTCAATGCCATCGCACAATATTGAGGAGCAGACGGGAACATCGTATGCCTCTGCAGGCTTCTCTTCTGCTTTTGGTTCAATGTATTTCGTGCGTGTCAGATACACGGTATCACACCTCAGCACACTCTCCTTTTCCACCTTGGTAAGGTAAACCGTATCCTTCTGTGGATTGTTGATGAAAACGGTATCGGTGTGTGCCATCAAGGCATCGTCGGCATTCTGCGTTAGCAACGGAAGCGACAGACCAAGTACCACACCTATCACAGCTGCCGCTGGCGTTGCCACCCAGCCCCAGTAGGTGCGACGAGAGGTCATCGGATTGGTGGGCATACGCAAGTTGCGGTCATCGTCGGTCTTCATTCGCTGTGCCGAATCGCGGAGTATATCTTCAAAATTTGCCATAATGCTGTAGTTTTTGTTTGAGGTTTTGAACGAGGGTGTGAAGGCGTGATTTCACGGTACCTTCGGGAATGCCAATGACAGACGCTATCTGCAGTACGGAGAGGTCTTCCTCAAACCGCAAGGAGAAGAGCAAACGGGATGGCGGTGGCAGTTGCTCTAGTTCTGCCCGCAAAGCCTTGTCAAAGGCATCTTTATCCATCTGCACATCAAAATGCTCATCGTGTTCCTCCGATTCTGTATGCTTTACATCCTGCTCGTAGGCTTGTTCGTATGACAGGTGGCGGTAGTGGTTCTTGCAGAGGTTGTAGGCAATGCTGAAGAGCCAGGTGGAGAAGCCTCTTCTCCCACCCTCGTCCAATGGAGAGGGAGTTCCAGAACTGGACGCCACAGAGTTTACTGCATACTTTTGTCGGTTGGCCCACACGCGCATGAAAGCATCCTGCGTAAGATCAGCAGCCAAGGCTTCATCATGATTCAACTGCCGTGAGAAGAAACCCATAAGCCGACGCGCATGGCGACGATAGAGCTCGTTGTAAGCCCTATCATCGTCCTTGGCTGAGACTCGCGACATCAGCTGTTCGTCGTTGAGCGAGTCCAGAGAGCGAACCTTTTGACGAAGGTTAAAATGAATGGGTAAAATCATTTCCTTGCCTTATGGATTTCTGCTTTCAGCATGTCCTCTAAATACGACTTTAACTTAGGTTCGTGGCAGGTGCTTCGCTCTAAACACTTTTGCAGGATGCGGTACAGGCGCTTGGATTCTGCCACGTCTCCCTTGAGACTCAACTTCGAAATCAGATTGGCAAGCAAGGTGACATGGTTCATGTCAAGCATCTGACTGGTTACCCATCTATCGGGAACGAGGTCGGGTTCTGCCAGGTATTCCAGATGATAAACCTCCTTCACGTTGTGCATGGCTACCCCAAAATTATCGTATGGCTTCTCGCTATACTTCAGCAACAATCCCTCGTTGTAGAGGCATTCCTTGTTGATGTTGACATGGACCAGCACGTCGGAGAAGAAATAGGCTGGTCGCTTGCTTTCACGGATGAGATACATTATCATGTCATTCAGGCAATCCATTGACCAATTATCACCAGACTGACGATATTCCTCGAAACTAATGGTCATGGGTTGAATGCCCAGACGCTTGCAAAGGGTATTGCGAAACCCCTCGTCGAAGAGGCAGGAGATGGGGATAACGGTCACATCCGTGCGTTCATTCAAAGCATCCTGCAGCATCTTCATGGGCTTCAAGATGGCGTCACCATTGCCAAAATAGAGAGCATTGGGCTGCATACTTCGCAGCATGTTCCAGTTATAACGAAGAATGCGCTCGGGATAATAACCCTGCTCGTAGGTCTTCTTGTTCAGTTCGGTCAATTTGCTGTTTTCTTGGTCGAATCTCCATAATTGGCAAGCCAAGTAGTCTACGTCCTCGGCATTGGCGTCCTCGGGCATCAGTTCGATGGCGCGATAGATATTGTCACCTCGTAATGCCGCCGAATCGGTGGAGAGGCAGAAACGTCCCTTGCAAAGGTTGAGCACATAACTGTCGGGCAACGCAGCCTCCATCTTGCGGATTACATCGGCGGTCTTCGACTTATCCTGATCCTCGCCAAAATGATGGCCGAACATGTCGTAGTAATTGGTTGAGCGGAACAGATTACGCCATGCCCACTGGTCCTTGGGATTCTCGTCCACCTTCTTCTGCCAAGCCTGTGCCTGTGCACCATACCACTCTGCATCGTGCTCTTTTGCCACAAAGGTCTCGATCACCTCAGGGGTACCAAATTCAGGGGATGACACCTCTGTACTATTGTTTTGTGCAAAACTCAACGCACTATACATCAGTGCGATGACTATAATGATTGTCTTTTTCATCTTTTTTCTTTTATTTGGTCAACAAGACTATGTGTAACCAACTTTGAACTTTGAATTATGAACTCTTTCAAGGGCGCTCTCATCATAGCATACACACGAAATTCGAAAGCGTTCATTATTTTTTGCACAAAATATAAAAAAAAGACTTAAAGTGGTTTGTTCCAAAGGATGCACTTACCGTAAATCTCGGGGATAGGGTCAACGATGGTAAGACGAAGATTCTCCTTACGGTCCTTCTCGAAGTCGGGACGCATGCGGTGAAAGTCTCTCCTACCCTTCCACACAGCCTTGAAGGAACCCCACTGTCCCTTCATGAGGAAGAAAACGCTGGCCAATGCATCCAACCAACGACGACGCCACATGACGCGCTTCAGTTCCTTGTCCGAAAGGTTCTTGTAAAGCAACAGGAGGTTATTACGGAAGTTGAGATAGGTCTTGCGGGGATTCTCCTTAGGCAGGGTTCCACCGCCCACATGATAGACTACGCTTTGAGGAATGCAGACGATGCCTCGGCCGCGCGAACGCAAACGCCAGCACATGTCAATCTCCTCCTGGTGGGCAAAGAAACGGCCATCCAAACCACCTACTTGCCAATAGTCCTTGGCACGTATCATCAAGGCAGCACCACTGGCCCACAGCACAGGTGCTATGGTATCGTACTGACCGTTATCCTTCTCTATCTTACCTTGCACACGACCGCGGCAGAAGGGGTAACCCAACCAGTCAATGTAGCCTCCGCAGGCACCGGCATATTCCAGCATCTGCTTGTCCCACTCGCAACGCAATTTTGGTTGACAAGCAGCCACCTCGGGATGCGCATCCATATAGTCGAGCAAGGGCGTGAGCCATCCTTCTGTCACCTCTACATCGCTGTTCAGCAACACATAGTACTCCGACTCGATTGGTTTCAGTCCTTGGTTGTAACCCTCGGCAAAGCCATAGTTCTTGTCAAGTATGACCTGACGCACCTCAGGCATCTCCTTCGAGAGCCATGCCAACGAGGCATCGGTACTGGCATTGTCTGCCACAACAACCTCTGCCTCGGGCGAATACTTCACCACCCCGGGGAGAAAGCGCTTCATCATGTCAACGCCATTCCAATTGAGGATGACAACAGAGATCCGAGGTTTCTGATCAGTCATTTTACTACTATTCATATAACGAAGTGAATAATCATATTTAGGACAGCATCTCCCTAAAGAGAGGACGTGAGTACTGTTGCGACAAGTGCATCTCCCTTTTCGTTCCACTCACCTATTTGTACGTTTACAATGGTATTATCCAACTGTTTCACTTCAGAGGGGGCTACATGCAGTTCTACCTTAATATAATTATCCGTGAAACCATGCATCACTCCTTTCGTCTTGCTGTGTTCCAACAGAACAGGACGCACTTCATGCCTGTCACGATAAGCGTTATAGAAGGTGCGGAACTTCTCATCGCTCAACTGTAGCAACACATTGCTACGACGATGCTTCTCCTCGGGTGATACAGAATGCTGTATCTTCAAAGCCATAGTGCCGGGGCGCTCGCTGTAACTGAACACATGCAACTGTGTGATGGGCAGGGAGCGCAGGAAAGAGACCGTCTCGTTGAACAGTTCCTCCGTCTCGCCACGCGTGCCCACAATGACATCCACGCCGACAAAGGCATCGGGGATAAGCTGCTTGATGCGCTCCACCTTATGGCGGAAGAGTGCCGTGTCATAGCGTCGGTGCATCAACTTGAGCACCTCATCGCTTCCGCTCTGCAAGGGAATATGGAAATGAGGCATGAAGGCACGACTCTGGGCACAAAACTCTATGATCTCGTCAGTAAGCAGGTTGGGTTCAATACTGCTGATACGATAACGACCAATGCCTTCTACAGCATCAAGCGCCTTGATAAGCGAGAGAAAATCTTCACCCGTTGTCTTACCAAAGTCGCCGATATTGACGCCCGTGATGACAATCTCGCGTCCACCTCTTGCCACCACCTCTTCTGCCTGAGCCACTAACGAAGCGATACTGCCGTTACGACTTCTTCCACGGGCAATGGGGATAGTGCAATAAGTACAGTAATAGTCACAACCGTCCTGCACCTTAAGGAAATATCTCGTGCGATTGCCACAAGAGCATGAAGGCATGAAAGAACGTATCTTTGCCGTGGGAGTGGTGAAGTGATGACAAGGTCCATCGGCACCGAGACCCTCGGCACCCTGAGCATCTGAAAGCAAAACGTCTTCAGAACCATCCGCATCACATTCTGAAATCTCGGCACGACGTGCCTCCAGCATTTCAAGTACACGGGTAACGACCTGTCCTTTCTCTTCGGCACCCAGCACAAGATCCACGCCTTCTATACTGGCAACCTGCACTGGCTGCAACTGAGCATAACATCCAGTTACCACCACCAACGCACCCGGGTGCTGACGCACCATCTTATGAATGGCTTGACGGCACTTATGGTCTGCCACCTCCGTAACGCTACAAGTGTTGACTATGCAAACATCTGCCACCTCACCCTTTTGTGCCGTTCGCACGCCTGCCTCTTTGAGTTGTTGCCCTACCGTTGAAGTTTCAGCAAAATTCAATTTGCACCCCAAGGTAAAATACGCGGCTTTCCAGATTGCTTCTTTTCCCATCATTTATATTTTTTGCAAAGGTACGAATAAGCGAGGGAAATGCCAAATTTTTTAGAAGCGAAGGCTGTTCAATTATAATTTTATAACGCAAAGGCGCAGAGACGCAAAGATTATATCCATTTTGACTCTAAATCTATTAAAAACTCTGCATCAACTTTTGAATGTCTTCAAAAGTGCGTCTTTGCGTTCATAATATAATTATATACACAAGCAAGCGTAACTATAAGAATAGAAAACGAGGAACTGAACCTCCACCCTTGGGGGAGATGGAGGAGGCTTGTACTTACCCATCTTTGCGTTCTTTTTGAAGCGAAATCTTTGATGATTATCTGTTTTTTTTAGGATTTTTAGCAGAAAAAGCACTTTTTTTACGAATTGTTTGAAAAAAAAGGGATTTTTCTGAACAACATATCGAAAAAGAAAGTAACTTTGCATCGGTTTAGAAAAAAAGATACTAATAGTTTACAAATTTAAAAGCATTTAAAAAAATGAAAAAGATTGCATTTGTTTTCGTAGCTGCTATCGCTGCTTCTGTAGCAGTAAGTTTCTCTTCTTGCAACAAGAAGGCTGAGGCAGTTGATTCAACCAAGGTTGATTCTGCAAAGGTAGAGGCTCCCGCTGCTGCTCCCGCTGATAGCGCTGCTGCTCCTGCTGATAGCACTGCTGCTGCTGACAGCACCGCTGCTCCTCAGGCATAATCATTGCTCGAAAGCACTAGACTCATAAGAGGGCTTCCCCATGGAAGTCCTCTTTTTTTTATCCTATTTCATATAAAGAAAGGAGGAAGACTATCGCCTTCCTCCAAATCTTATATATTAAAGTCTGAGATTACATACCCAATCTCTTCTTGATAACCTCGTTG
Source organism: Bacteroidaceae bacterium (assembly GCA_045643405.1). Lineage (GTDB taxonomy): Bacteria > Bacteroidota > Bacteroidia > Bacteroidales > Bacteroidaceae > Physcousia. Next base: position 33,889 of record JAZUKS010000113.1, read on the forward strand.
CAACGGTCGCTGATAGGCTTGAACTTGTCAAGCTGTGCGCTATTGAAGAGGAACATACTACCGTAACTGATAACGGCTTTGAGACGATCCATATCATGACCCTCGCCTGCCTCAAGCTTTGACACCATCTCGTCATACTTGGCAATAGCCTTGTCATTCTCCTCGTCGATAGTCTTTCTCTGCTCTGCAGTAAGCTCATAACGACCATTACTGATCTCGTTGAACACAGGGTTGTACTCACCCAAAGTACGCATTGCATCACCCAACTTGTTCAAATCCTCTACGTCGGGAGCGGCAATAGCCTCTTCAACGTAATAAGTCCAAGCCTGAACGAGTTCGTCAGCATTCATTTCAGAGGGAGCCTTTGTGGGGGCGGGAACGTTTGCTTTCTTTTCACCACAACTTACCAAACTCAAAGTAGCCAGAGCTACCAACGCAATAGCGCAAAAAAACTTTTTCATGTTGAAAATTTTAATAGTTATTATAAATTAGTTAACATTTCGCTTGCAAAGATAGGCAAAAAAGCATAAACACACAAGAATTATCTTGTTTTTCACGGCATTAACCCTTCAAAAGGTTGGGTAAGGCGTGATAATTCAACATAAAAAGACCAGAATTGGTAAGATAAACGCAAAAAGGATATCACCAAAAGTGTATCGTAAAGATATCCTGGAAGTACACAAAAAAAGATAAAAAAAAGAACCGTCACCCCATGGATGACGGTTCTTACTCTATATAGAGATTACTATTTCAGTCTATGAATTACTCAGCAACCTCAGCTGCGGGAGCTTCAGCAGCAGGAGCCTCAGCAACGGGAGCATTCTCAGCCACAACTGTGAAAGGAATCTCAACGCTAACCTCCTTGTGCAAACGAACAACTGCAGTGTAATCACCAACAGCCTTAACGTCAGCAACCTTGATGAGCTTGCGGTCAATCTCGAAGCCCTTCTTAGCCAACTCGTCAGCAATCTGCAGAGCGTTAACGCTACCATAGATAGTACCAGTTGAACTAACCTTGGTCTCGATGGTCAAGCTGACCTGGCTCAAAGCAGCAGCCTTCTCTTCAGCAGCAGCCTTGATCTTAGCCAACTTCACAGCCTGCTGACGCAGGTTCTCTGCCAACATCTTGCGAGCAGAAGGTGAAGCGATAACAGCCTTGCCAGTGGGGATAAGATAGTTGCGACCGTAGCCACTCTTTACATTCACGATATCGTTCTTGTAACCCAAGCCGATAACATCTTCCTTAAGAATCAATTCCATATCTTGTCCTCCTCTTTTATTATTTCATCAAATCAGTTACGAAGGGCAGCAAAGCCAAGTGACGAGCACGCTTAACAGCCTGAGCAACACGACGCTGATACTTCAATGAAGTACCGGTGATGCGACGGGGAAGAATCTTACCCTGCTCGTTCAAGAACTTCTTCAGGAATTCGGGATCCTTGTAATCGATGTACTTGATACCGCTCTTCTTGAAACGGCAGTACTTCTTCTTCTTAGTATCGATCGCAGGAGCGGTCAGATAACGGATTTCTGATGTTTGCTGTGCCATGTCTTATGCCTCCTTTTTCTTGTTACGACGCTTCTCAGCATACTGAGCTGCGTACTTCTCGTTCTTGATAGTGATGTAGCGGATAACACGCTCGTCACGACGGTAATTTACCTCCAAAGTCTTAATGACTGTGGGCTCTGCCTTGAACTCAATCAGGACATAGAATCCCGTGCTCTTCTTCTCGATGGGATAAGCCAGCTTCTTCAAGCCCCAAAGTTCCTCGTTGATGAGCTCTGCACCATTGTTGGTGAGGATACCTTTGAACTTTTCAACCGCTTCCTTCATCTGATCATCAGACAAAACGGGAGTCAAAATGAAAACGGTTTCGTATTGATTCATAATACGTAAAATTGATTAATAAATTATTATTTTTGCTAAAAGCGGTGCAAAGGTACTGCTTTTTTGCGAAATGACCAAGGTTTTACGAAAGTTTTTGCTTACCTTTGCCACAGAAAGCTTATTTCAAGTGGCATTTCTTACATTTATTACAGCATAAAATGCTCTTCAAACAACCAACAGCGCCATGGATCAGATAAAATATGATATGCGAATCATCTACGCCATTCTTGGGGGTAGAGTGTCGTACCAACTGAACAACAGGTTCAAGCACAACTTCGAAATCTACGATGTGGATATGAATCCTGACATCTGGATGGTGATGATGTGTTTGTGGGAGAAGGATGGACAGACGCAACAAGAGCTCTGCAACACCACCCTGAAGGATCGTCCCACAATGTCGCACCTCATCGACACCATGGTGAAGATGGACCTTGTCACACGCAAAGAGAAAGACGATGATCTTCGCGCCAAGCAGATATGGCTTACATCCCATGGCAAACATCTCGAAGGCAAAGCACGCTTCGTCGGCAACAAGACATTGAAGGAGGCTTTGCGAGGACTATCACAGGAAGAGTTGAACATTTGCCAAGAAACTTTGCGCATTATTTTTAATAATAGCAAGCTTTAATACGATAATTTCACCCATGCACGTCACTTTTTCGCAAAAAAGTTTCGTTATGTGAAGATTATTTCGTTATTTTGTAATTGGAAAACTGAAAATCATTAAAAATAATATAACTATGACAAAGTACTTAGGCGTATTGCTGATTGTTGTGGGTACAATCATGCTTGTGGTAAGTTACCTCTCACAAACCTTGATTGACTGGAACTGGTACCAGCTCCTTTCATTGGTAATTATCATCCTCGGTGTAGGCTTGCATATCTTCATGTTGAAGAAGAACTAATGTAAGTTCAGAAATCGAGAAACGCCGTTCAGCATCACGCTGAACGGCGTTTTCATTTATACGTTATGCACTTTTATGTGCCAAACCGGCACACTTAGAACTCGGTGCCGGGTGCCACATCAAGATTGTCCTGAGGAACGATAAGGCGATAACCCTTGCCGTGCACGTTGTTGATCTCGATTGAGGGATCATCCTTCAGATGCTTACGGAGCTTGGTGATATAAACATCCATGGAACGAGCATTGAAATAATTGTCGTCAATCCATATCGTCTTCAACGCCAGTTCTCGTTGCAATACATCATTTACATGCTTGCAAAGCAAGGTAAGCAATTCACACTCCTTGGTCGTGAGTTTGGTCTTTTGCTCACCACGAACCAGCGCCTGGTGCTTGGTGTCGAAGATGAACTCGCCCAAACGATAGTAAACCTGTTCCTTTGTCTGCTTTCCGCGAACTCTGCGCAAGATGGCCTCCATGCGGAACACCAGTTCATCCATAGAGAAGGGTTTGGTGATGTAGTCATCAGCACCAATACGGAAACCCTCGAACACGTCCTCCTTGAGGTTCTTGGCAGTAAGGAACACGATGGGGGTATCGGGATTCATCGACCTGATCTCCTGCGCCAACTGGAAGCCGTCCATTCTTGGCATCATCACATCCAGCACGCACAGATTATAATTGTTCTTGCAGAAGGCATGATATCCTGCCTCACCATCCAGACAAAGATCTGCATCATAGTTCTTTGCCTGAAGGTAGTCTCTCAGCAACATACCCAAACTCTCATCATCCTCACACAAAAGGATTCTCAACTTGTCTTCCATATTCTTTCTTTTTTAGTTATTATTATCAATCTTTCACATTAGGCAAGGTAATCACGAATTTGGTACCATGCCCGTATTCACTTTCTACTTTTATCTTTCCATGATGCAAACCGATGATGGTATGCACGTATGCCAATCCCAGACCAAAGCCCTTCACGTTATGCTGGTTTCCGGTGTGCACACGGTAGAAACGCTCGAAGATATGCGATAGGTCACCCTTCTGGATACCGATGCCATTGTCTGCTATTGATATCTGCAAGTTGTCACCCACATTCTCGGTTTTAACCGTCAGGTGCAGGTCAACATCCGGTTTGGCATATTTTACCGCATTATCCAGCAAGTTGAAGAACACATTGGTAAGATGCATCTCGTCACCATAGATGAAGGGATCATAAGCCTCGATGATGGTATCCACCGAGCCTCCATTCTGTTTGATGCGCAACTGGAAGGTATTTAGCACGGACTCCAGCATACCGTTGGCATCGAGTTCCTCTTCCTTCAGGCGGATGTTATCATGGTCAAAGAGCGACATCTGCAGTACCTTCTCCACCTGGAATCGCAAGCGACGACTCTCATTGGTGATGATACCAGCCAAGTTATCATACATGCGTTCGGTCTTGGTCACCGATTTGTCACTCAGCATCTGTGCTGCCAGAGAGATACTTGCCAAGGGAGTCTTGAACTCATGTGTCATGTTGTTCACAAAGTCGTTCTTCATCTCGCTCACCTTCTTCTGGCGTGCCAACTGCCATACCGTATAGCAGAAGATGATGAGCAATAGGAAGGTGAATCCCATCATAGGCGTCATAGTCCGAGCCACACCCCAGATGTAGTCATCCACCGTGGGGAAATGCACCTGTACAACACCCATCTTGCTGGAAGGATCGTTGCGGAACAACGTCTGCGTGTAACTGTAATCAGCACCCGTAGAATCGTAGTCGCTACAACGGAATACCTCTTCTCCATCAGCATTCACCACCTTGAAATGGAAAGGAATGATGATACCATTACGCTTGAGGGCCTCCGAGAGATATGCATCCAGCATACCTGTATTCAGACGGGTTTCCAAACCGCTCTCGCTCGCATTATATAATATGGTGTAGATAACCTCATTCAACACGTCACGCTGATAGATGTAGGCATTCTTTACCGATTCAAGGAACGGACCTGTTGTTTCGTTCACCTGGGGACGAGAACGCATGCTGAGCAACGGAAGTTGATTGTTAAGTACCACCTTCTGAGGCTGGAACATAATCAGCGAGTCACCCATAGCAGGCATTGAAGGCCTACTGACTGCTGATTGGGATGCTATAGAATCCAATTCTTGCTCGTGTGACTGCACAATCGATTCCAAATATCTGAATGTCTCGTTTCGCTCCAAGTCATGCGACGCCTGATCCAGACTACGTAATACAGATTCATCGAATTGCTCCTTACGCATCCTGACCATTGTCTTGGCATTATGCCACTGCAAGTACAGCAAGATGGCACTCAGCACTACTATTACGGTCGTCAAGACCCATATCATTTTACGTTTCATATCGCAAAATTAAGTTTTTTGAGCCACAACAGGAAAGAAAACTCATAAAACCATATCCGGTTTTTAACATTTTAACAAAACAATAGGTGTTTCGTGTGCATATTTGCACACGAAACACCATTTATACGCGATATTTGTGAAACAAATCTGTTATTCCTCTGCGGCCTTGGTAGCCTCGTAGGCCTTGATGAGTTGCTGTTGAACGTCAGCAGGAACAAGTTCGTAACTAGCAAACTTCTGGATGAAACTTGCACGACCACCGGTTAAACTGCTCAATGCAGTACTGTAGTTAGACATTTCCTTCTGGGGAACCTTGGCAATCAACTTCTCATAACCAGCCTCACTGGTCATACCCATAATCATGGCACGACGTCCCTGCAAGTCGCTCATCACATCACCCATCTTATCACCGGGCACGAATACCTCAACATCGTTGATAGGCTCAAGAATCTTTGGACCAGCCTCCTTGAAGGCCTGAGCAAATGCCTGACGACCTGCCAACATGAACGAAAGTTCGTTGCTGTCAACGGGATGCATCTTACCATCGTAAACGATGACGCGCACGTCACGTGCATAGCAACCAGTCAATGGACCTTGCTCCATTCTCTGCATCACACCCTTCAGGATAGCGGGCATGAAACGTGCATCGATAGAACCACCCACGATAGAGTTGATGAAGACAAGCTTGCCACCCCAATCAAGTTCAACAGTTTCGGTACTCTTCACGTTGATGCGATACTCCTGACCACCAAACTTGTAAACCTCGGGAGCAGGCATACCCTCGTAATAAGGCTCTACGATAAGGTGAACCTCACCGAACTGACCAGCACCACCCGACTGCTTCTTGTGTCGATAGTCTGCACGAGCGGCCTTAGTGATAGTCTCGCGATATGGAATCTTGGGCTCTTCGAATACGATCTGAATCTTCTCGTTGTTCTCCATTCTCCACTTCAAGGTACGCAGGTGGAACTCACCCTGACCATGAACCAGAATCTGCTTCAACTCCTTGCTCTGCTCAATCTGCCATGTGGGATCCTCCTCACGCATCTTGTTCAAAGCATTCATCATCTTCTCTGTCTCGCTCTCATTCACGGCACGGATAGCACGAGAATACTTGGCATTGGGATACTTGATGAAGTTGAAGCGATGCTCGCTACCCTTACCGTTCAGGGTATTGCCAGTCTTCACGTCTTTCAGTTTCACGGTCCAACCGATATCACCAGCGGTCAACTGCTCAACCTCCTCACGGTTAGCACCAGCACAAACATACAACTGTGCCAAACGCTCCTTTGAACCACGGTCAGCATTGCTCATGTCATCGCCTTCGCGAACAGAACCGCTCATCACCTTGAAGTACTGCACCTCACCGATATGGGGTTCAAC
>JAZUKS010000114.1:0-7890 GCA_045643405.1 Bacteroidaceae bacterium
ATTCTTGCCAATGGTAACGTGGGGGTGAAGCACGCAACCGTCGCCAATCTCAACGCCCTCGGCAATGGCAACGAAAGGACCGATGTAGCAATTCTTGCCTACCTTGGCAGAAGAATCGATGAATGCCAGGTCGCTGATGCCGGTGCGCTTGGGCTTCATGCTCTCGTAAATCTGGAGCAGTTTGGCTACAGCCTCGCGAGCATCGGGCACCTTGATAAGGGTGGCCTTGATTTCCTTCTTGGGCTCAAAGTTGTTGTTCACCAACACCACGCTGCTCTCGGTGGTGTAGATGTAATTCTCGTATTTGTCGTTGGCAAGAAATGAGATGCATCCTGGTTTTCCCTCTTCAATCTTGGCGAAGTTGTTCACCTTTGCTTCGGGATTGCCAACTACTGTGCCTTCAATGAGGCCTGCTATCATTTGTGCGGTAAATTCCATCTAAACTCTCCCCCCGCCCTCCCTCCTGGGAGGGGGCTACATATCCTTTGGGGGTAGTATGCAGTTTGTTATGTTTAATTATGAATTAAATATATAACCTGATTATAGCATAATTCAATGTATGGCGTCTCTCTGCTTCAAGCTGTAATGAAGCCCTCTTCCTAAAGGGAGAGCGGTGAGAGGGTCTTTGCCATCTGCTCGGCTACTTCCTTTGCCTTCTCTGCTGCAACCTGGGCAAAGTTCTCTGTGTTGTCGGCATAGATGATGGCACGGCTGCTGTTGACCAACAGACCGCAATCCTTAATCATACCATACTTGCAAACTTCCTCGAGACTGCCACCCTGGGCGCCTACGCCGGGAACCAAGAGGAATGCGTTGGGAGCTACGGCACGGATGTCCTTGAACATCTCGCCACGTGTAGCGCCTACTACATACATCATATTCTCGTCGTTGCCCCACTGCTGGCTCTTGCGGATTACCTTCTCAAAGAGTCGCTCGCCATCCTTGTCCTCGGTAAGCTGGAAGTCGAACGAACCCTTGTTCGAAGTCAATGCCAACAGGATGACCCACTTGCCGTCATAACCGTCGAGGAAGGGAGTAACGCTGTCCTCGCCCATGTAGGGGGCTACGGTCAGAGCGTCAACGTCGTACTCGCCGAAGAAGGTGCGAGCATACATCTTGCTGGTATTGCCGATGTCGCCACGCTTTGCGTCGGCAATGATGAACTGGTCGGGATAATTCTCCTTCAGGTATTTCACGGTCTTCTCGAAAGCGATGATACCCTTAACGCCAAATGCCTCGTAGAAGGCAAGGTTGGGCTTGTAAGCCACGCAATAGGGTGCGGTGGCGTCGATGATGGCCTTGTTGAAAGCAAAGATGGGGTCTTCCTCTTTCAGCAAGTGCTCGGGTACTTTCTTCAAGTCGGTGTCGAGACCTACGCAGAGGAAACTCTGCTTCTTCTTTATATTCTCAAATAGTTCTTTACGTGTCATATCTTAAACTTATTCTTTTGTAATATATTTCTTCATCTTTTTCAGGATTGTATTCAGTTTCATAATCACCTATGTGGTTCTTATTCTTCTTCCTTCTTTCCGTCTGCTTGGCGCCCCCCTCCAGGACTATTGCCATCGGGCAAAACGCAGAGGGCTGGGGTGGTGCTTCTTACAACTCTGACTCCTTCATTCTCTCAGCATTCTCGGCAACGATGAGGTGGTCTATGCAGTCCTGAATCTGTCCGTCCATAAAGGCTGGGAGGTTGTAGATGGTGTAACCAATGCGATGGTCGGTGATACGTCCCTGTGGATAGTTGTAGGTGCGGATCTTTGCCGAACGGTCGCCGGTGCTGACCATTGTCTTGCGCTTTGATGCAATGTCGTCAAGGTACTTCTGGTGTTCCTTGTCATAAATGAAGGTACGCAAGCGAGCCAAGGCACGTTCCTTGTTCTTGGGCTGGTCGCGCGTCTCGGTACACTCTACCAGAATCTCCTCGTCCTCGTTGGTAAAGGGGTTGTGCCACATATAACGCGCACGAACGCCCGACTCTACCTTGTTGACGTTCTGACCACCGGCACCCTGGCTTCGGAAAGTATCCCACTTCACGGCACCTTCGTTGATCTCGACATCAAACTCTTCTGCCTCGGGCAATACTGCCACGGTAGCAGCACTGGTATGCACACGGCCCTGTGTCTCGGTTGCGGGAACTCGCTGTACGCGATGAACACCGCTCTCGTACTTCATGATGCCGTATACGCCTTCGCCGGTAACGGTAAAGATGACTTCCTTGAAACCGCCGGCAGCTCCTTCGTTCGAACTTGAAATGGCCATCTTCCATCCCTTTGCCTCGATGTACTTGGCGTACATGCGGAACAGGTCGCCGGCAAAAAGGGCTGCTTCGTCGCCACCCGTACCGCCACGGATTTCCATCACGACATTCTTGTCGTCTTCGGGGTCGGCAGGAATGAGCAACAACTTGATTTCCTCTTCCAGTTCGGGAATGCGAGCTTCGCTGGTAGCCATTTCCTCACGGAGCATGGCCTTCATGTCTGCATCGTCCTCCATGGAGATCATCTCCTTGGCGTCCTCCACGTTCTGAATGCATCCCATGTATTCCTTGCGGGCTTCCATAATCTTGCCCAGGTCCTTATATTCTTTTGTCAGCTTTACGTAGCGCTTCTGGTCAGCAATTACCGAGGGGTCGGTAATCAGGGTGCTGACTTCCTCGTAGCGCGACACTAAGCCTTCAAGGCGCGATAATAATTCGTTGTTCTCCATATAAGCCCCACCCCCGCCTCCCCCAAAGGGGAGGAGCTGCAATTCCTCTTGGGGGTGGTGTGCAGCTTTTTGTTTATAAATTACATTTTATTTGTTGCAGTACATGGTCAATGCTGTACATGACTTCCTCATTGGTGAACCGGAGGACTCGAAACCCGTTTCTCTGCAGATAGTTGCTTCTTGCTTGGTCTTCCTCCTGTTGCTGAGGTGTGAAGTGGTATCCTCCGTCGACCTCGATGATGAGTTTCTTTTTTAGACAGACAAAATCAACAATGTAGTCTCCTATAATGTGTTGTCTGCGAAAACAGACTCCGTTTTCTCTGTCCTTTAGTCTTTCCCATAGTACTTTCTCTGCTTCGGTCATGCAAAGTCGGTTCTTTTTGGCATTCTCCTTTAGTATACCATATATGAGGGGGCATGCCATTTCGTTTCTGTGAAACCCTTTTTCTTTGACCTCAGCCATTAACACCTGCTATTTTCTTTGCCCATTTATATTTGAGGGTGACAACCTTATTGGTTATGTATGTCCAATACACGCACGTCATGACTCTTAGTACGTCACGTAGCAAGGAAGATGTGGTCCATTTGTCATTGCTTATTTTGACTATGGCTAAAAGCACCGACATGCATATCAAACCAAAGAGGATGCCACAATTGCTCTTTTCATCGCGAGGCTAATCAATAGTTGAACACACCGAACTCGCTCTTGATGAGCAGTCTGCCCCCCTTGGCTTGGAGCTCCTCCCCTTCGGGGGAGGCGGGGGTGGGGCTTTCAATGTGTCCAATTACCTGTGCGTCGATGCCAAAGCTCTTGCTGAGGGCGATGACCTTCTCTGCGTCCTCGGGACTGACATACACCTCCAGACGATGACCCATGTTGAAGACCTTGTAGGCCTCTGCATAGTCGGTACCGCTCTCCTTGATGATTGCCTTGAAGAGGGGAGGAACGGGGAACATGTTGTCCTTGATGACACGACAGTTGTCGCCTACGAAGTGCAACACCTTGGTTTGTGCGCCACCCGTGCAATGCACCATGCCGTGCAGTACCTCCTGCAACTTTACTCCACGCTCAGCAGCCAGTGCCTTCATGTCGTCAAGTAACTTCTTTACGACGGGAGCATAGGTGCGGGTGGGAGAGAGAACCAACTTGCCCGCGTTGATGGGAGAACCTTCCACCTCATCGGTGAGCTTGTATGAACCGCTATAAACCAAATCCTCGGGCACAGCCTTGTCGTAGCTCTCGGGGTACTTCTCTGCCAAGTACTTGCTGAATACATCGTGACGGGCGCTGGTCAATCCGTTGCTACCCATGCCGCCATTGTACTCCTTCTCGTATGTGGCCTGTCCGCAGCTGCTGAGTCCAACGATTACGTCGCCGGGACGGATGTTGGCATTGTCGATGACATCGCTACGCTTCATACGGCAAGTTACGGTGCTGTCCACGATGATGGTGCGAACGAGGTCGCCTACGTCGGCAGTCTCACCGCCAGTGGCATAGATGCCTACGCCCATCTCGCGCATCTGTTGCAGAAGTTCGTCTGTGCCATTGATGATGGCAGAGATAACCTCTCCGGGGATGAGCATCTTGTTACGGCCGATGGTTGAACTAACCAGGATGTTGTCAACGGCACCCACGCAAAGCAAGTCGTCGGTGTTCATGATCAAAGCATCCTGGGCAATGCCCTTCCATACGGAGATGTCGCCAGTCTCCTTCCAATACATGTAGGCAAGGCTCGACTTGGTGCCGGCGCCATCGGCGTGCATGATGTTGCAATACTCGGGATCACCACCCAAAATGTCGGGGATAATCTTACAAAAAGCCTGAGGGAAAATACCCTTGTCGATGTTCTTAATCGCGTTGTGAACATCCTCCTTGGCGGCACTTACGCCACGCATCATATAACGTTGGTTACTCATAGTCTTTGAAATTTTGCGCAAAGATAATAATATTATCTTATATACACAAATTATAGGCATTGATATTGGCGTTTTTGCCGTCTTCTCCCTACGTTTTCCTTATGTTCCTCCACAATTCTCCACGAAATTGTGGGGAAACCTCGTAGAAACCTCGTGCATAGAGTGGGGAATGGAAGATGTTTCTCGTTTTTGCTTGTTTTTTACGAAATGTATTGTGTTTTGTGGGCGGGATAGGTGCTCTTTGTTGTGTATAATGTGTAGATATTTCGCAATTTTCTGGCAATAAAAAAGCCGTCCAAATAGCTTGGACGGCTCAATGTGTTATTCGCTTTCACTTTGTTTCGGAACGCTTATTTAGAAGCGGTAACCGAATGCCAAGGTGAAGTTGAAGTTGTGAATCTTGTCGAGCGAAATACCTGAATCGTGCATGGCGTCGCGGAAGCTGTCACGCCACATGTCGGTGAAACCCCAGTCGCAACCAAGGTTGAGGCTGTAGCGATTGTCATACTCGCAACCTACACGGAAACCGAAACCTGCATCCCAACGCTGGAAGTTGGTTCTGTTCTCTGACTTCTTGAAGATTGCGTAACTATTCTCGTACTGAGCAACTTGTGAACCATCTGCGTCAAGCGAATACTTGCAGTTTCCGGTTACACCAAATGAGAAGTAGGGACCGAAATCAGCATATACGCCCAAGTCGGGAAGGATGTTGTAACGATAACCCAAGTGGATGGGAAGCTCAACGTAGTGAGTAGGAATGCTAGTGGTAGCGTCTACGGTACCAATTCCAGGATAGGTAACGCTCAGTGTCTTCTGTCCTCCCTTCATTACCCAATCAAGACCGGCGTTGATGTAAGTGCCGTGTGCGTTGGGAAGCATGTACTCGAACTTGATGCCTGCAGTTCCACCAATCTTGCCGTCGAGATCCTCAATGCCAGTAATCTTACTTGCAGACATACCTGCAAAGATCTGAGTAGTGAGGCCCTCTTCGGGCTCATAGTCAATTGCGAATGCTGTACTGCTGCAAACAAGTGCGAGAGCAGCTAAAAAAAACTTTTTCATTTTCTTTTGTGTTTAAAAATCTGTTAATTATTTTTTCTCGATGCACTTCCAAACGAGTGCGCTAACGATGGCTCCTGCGAAGGGGCCAACGATAAATATCCAAACATTTGTCAAAGCGTCGCCACCAGCAAAGAGTGCAGGACCGATAGAACGAGCGGGATTTACGCTGGTTCCGGTGAAGTGAATACCTACAAGGTGGATGAGGATGAGGCTCAGACCGATAGCAAGACCTGCAAATTTGCCTGTGTCACCATTAGTCTTGTGGGTAGCCCCCAATACTACAAATACAAACAGAGCGGTCAGTACGGCCTCAATGGCAATAGCACGTACAACGCTACCGTGGCAGCCTGCGCCGAGACCATTGGCACCGATGCCCGATGCTGCTCCATAAGCCAAAGCCAGGATTCCACCGGCAATGACTGCGCCGATGACTTGTGCCACCATGTAACCGGCTGCGTCCTTAGCGCTGATACGCTTTGTGAGCAAACAACCAAGGGTGATGGCAGGATTGATGTGGCAACCTGAGATGCCACCAATGGTATATGCCATGGCAATAACGGCCAAACCGAATGCCATTGCTGTTCCTATAACCGAAGCGGGGTCGTAACCGCATTGCAAACTAACGGCTGCTCCGCAACCTAAGAATGTCAGTACGAAGGTACCGATGCACTCTGCTAAATACTTTTTCATGATTACTCTTTTTTTTTGATTAGTTAATTTGATTTAGCTCAGGGTAGCTATTCTTTGCAAAACTCTATATTATATAAGGTGTGAACCTTAACAATGCGCTAAACCCTCACGCGGGGTGAGGGCTGGCATTTTTATTGTTATTTCTTCTCCTTCAAAAGGTCGCGAATCTCGGTAAGGAGTTTCTCCTCAGCGGAAGGTTCGGGAGCGGGAGCAGGTTCTGCGGGCTTGGGCTCTTCCTTCTTCTTGGTGAGCTTGGTGATGAATTTCACCATGATGAAGATACAGAATGCGATGATGACGAAGTCAAGTACATCTTGCAAGAACTGACCGTAATTGAGCATCACAGCATCCTTTGCAGCCTCAATCTCCTCGCCTGCCTCGTTGAGCTTTGCGGGAACAGCCTCCTTCAATGTAACACTCAGCTTGGTAAAGTCAACGCCACCTACCAACACGCCAACGGGGGGCATGATAATGTTCGCTACAATTGAGCTTACAATCTTTCCGAACGCGCCACCGATGATAACACCGACAGCCATGTCAATCACGTTGCCTTTCAATGCAAATGCTTTAAACTCTTCTACAAATTTCATAATAATTACGATAAAAATTAAAAAAATCAGTATTTGACAATGCGAAATTAAAAATAAATTTGTAATTTTGCGCTGAAAATGTGAAAAAAGTGATGAATTTAACCAAATATTCCATTATAATGGTGGTTTTAGTGCTACTTTTGACCGCATGCAGGTCTGCACATTACTGCAATTGTGGATAATTCACTTTGTTTATAATTGAAAAAGATTCTTGTTTATAAGATTAATAGTAGTTTTAACCATTAAAATTCATTAGAAAATGACAAAAGTAGCTATTAACGGCTTTGGCCGTATCGGTCGTCTGGCTTTCCGTCAGATGTTTGAGGCTGAGGGTTATGAGGTTGTTGCTATCAACGACTTGACAAGCCCCAAGATGTTGGCTCACCTCTTGAAGTATGACACCGCTCAGGGTGGCTTCGCTGGCAAGTTCGGCGAGGGCAAGCACACTGTAGAGGCTGGTGAGGATTACATCGTAGTTGACGGCAAGAAGATCACCATCTATGCAAAGCCCAACGCAGCTGAGCTTCCTTGGGGTGAGCTTGGTGTTGACGTAGTACTCGAGTGTACTGGTTTCTATACCAGCAAGGAGAAGGCTTCTGCACACATCGCTGCAGGTGCTCGTAAGTGCGTTATCTCTGCTCCCGCAGGTAACGACCTCCCCACTATCGTTTACAACGTAAACCACACCACTCTTACCAAGAATGACAACGTAATCAGCGCTGCTTCTTGTACTACCAACTGCTTGGCTCCCATGGCTGCTGCTTTGAACAAGTATGCTGCTATCCAGAGCGGTATCATGTCTACCATCCACGCTTACACTGGCGACCAGATGATTCTCGACGGTCCTCAGCGTAAGGGCGACCTCCGTCGTTCACGTGCTGGTGCTCAGAACATCGTTCCCAACTCAACTGGTGCTGCTAAG
>JAZUKS010000115.1:0-3006 GCA_045643405.1 Bacteroidaceae bacterium
AAGCGTGCTGCGGCGCACGAGGTAGTCCATACCCAGATGCCGGAGCTTGTTGGCCTCCGCCTTCATGCCTATCTCCAGCTCACGCAAGGAATCAAAGTGTTTCAGTACGCCGAAAAGCATGACAACGAGATGCTGGTAGCCATCTAAACGCTTCACATAGGCTTCGCTTCCCGCTGTTATTCGACTAATTTGCATGATTTTCTCTCGATCAAGCAATTTTAATACCTGACTATACACCGGCTGTCCGGTAAAATTGCTATCTTTGCCCATGGTTATGACATTTGTTTTTGTGGTGAAAGCAAAGATAACCCGAAGGGGTGACACTTCGCTCGTAGGGCAGAAGAAGTACTCTTCACTTCGCGAAGCGGTATTTTTTGTATTCTACTTTTGAATAGGTGTGCCACGCAGGGGTGTGGGGTGATTCATGGGCGGGCGGTATGAGCGTGCTCATACAAGAACGGGCGTGAATAAGCCCACAAGTGCGAAGCACCACATATTCAAAAGTGTATTGACGGTATTTGTCTAAAAAACTTTTCGTAGCCATTTCGCGAAGCCTTTGCGAGAAACACCGCCACAGCGTTTTTGACCGTTCGTGCCCGTTTTTGGTTAAATTACCCTCCGTGTTCAAAGGAAAATTCATGAAATCTGTGTTAATTCGCGTCTAAAACATCACACGCATTAGGCATCTTTCGTCTTTGTGCTTCGTTACAAAACGGCAATGCGGTGCTATTCTTTCCGCAACAATACTGCAACAATGCCAACTCGCGTCATATCATCCAGTTACGCCATGCGCAACGATTTGTAGCAGTGTTACAGAAAAAAGTCCATCATTTACTCAGGCCATACAGACATTTCACCCTCTCCGCCTTTTCTTTATACACTCTTACTACCCTCTTTTTTAATTGCTTTTATACAGTAACACTGTAACACGAATATGCGTACTACAATAAACATATAATAATCAAAAAAATGCAGGAAAAACACCGCTCGTTACGAAATTGTCACAGAATGGTTACATGAGAGAAAAAGAGGGAAGCACCCACGCCAACTCCCAGCACCCCATAGAGGGGGGGAGATACCCCTTTATGAGACGGAGGTGTCTTGCCATCTGCGTCTGAGACAAGAGCCATGGAGAAAAAAAATGAGCGCTCGTTCTTGTTTTTTCCGCAAAATAGTATTAACCTTGCCACAGCGACTATGCTGCAGCCCGAAAAAAAACACCCCTTTTTTCCGGATCTGTAAACTATTATTCGCGCTCTTTCACATAATGAACTGATAACTAGTCTAAATGCTCGCTACCTCTCCGAGAGTATATTCCATTATAACAAGGATTAAGACCACAATAGTCCGGTAAAAACCGGTTTAAATGTTTGAAAATTAGTTTGTTATTTTAGCTTTATTTAGTACTTAAAATTTGGTCAAGTGACTGATTTTCACTAACTTCAAGTGCTAAAACGAAGTAACATGAAACTATCAGATGCACTTGACCAATATGAGAAGATTTGCCTTGAGACTTTACAGCAGGTGTTGCATTATAATGCGAAACGAACTTGCTTGAAAGCCGTCGGCAGGCGCTTGAGAAACCTTGTGGCACAAATCCTACTGCTGCACATTGTCATACCTCGTAAGATTAACTACACGCAAATGGAGAAATACGGAACCCATACGGAGAAAACCTATCGGCAGGCTCATCTGGAGAAGATAAACTGGCTGAAGTTCAATCTTGCCTTGATGAACCGGTTGTACGATGCTGGCCAGCGAATAGCCATTGCCATAGATCCGAGCTATATCCCGAAGTCAGGCAAGTGTACACCATGGACCGGTATGTTCTGGTCAGGATGTGCAAAGGCGGCAAAGTGGGGACTCGAGATCCTTGGCGTTGCTGCCATCAACATTGACCTTCACGAGAGTTCTTCCCTGGTTGCAGAGCAGAGCCCCAACGCCAAGAGCCTGGAGAGGACTGGCATGTCCCTTATGGACTGGTATGTATGCACCTTAAGGAAATACGCTGCGACTCTGCTTGACGTTTCGAAGTACGTTGTTGCTGATGCAGCCTTCTCAAACAGCACTTTCATAGAGCAAATTATCCCGATTGGCTTCCATCTGGTGAGCCGTTTCAGGGACGACATCCGCCAGAGGTATATCTACGACGGGCCTGAGGAGAAGCGTCGCGGCCCCAAGAGGAAGTACGCAGGTGGCATTGACAGGAAGAATCTGGACCTCACGCGGATGGAAGAGATTCATGTCGAGGGAGTGGAAGGCAGGCTTTACACCCTCATTGCCAATGTCATCTCATTGGACAGGAACGTCCGTCTGGTCGTTTGGGTTACACCCGGGAACAAGACGAAGCTGTTCTTCTCCACAGATCTGGAAATGTCCGGCGTTGATGTAGTTGAATACTACAAGACCTGGTTCCAGATAGAATTCGTCTTCAGAAACTGCAAGGAGTACACAGGACTGTGTGACAATCAATCAAGGAATATAGACAAACTGCACTTTGCCTTCAATGCCTCACTTGCATCTGAGAACGTGGCCAAGGTCATGCTGCATGAAACTGGCCAGGTTATTTCCATGGCATCACTCAAGTCGTTGATGGTCAACCAGTATCTGGTCAAGAGAATTATTTCAAGGTCTGCACTGAGGGCGAACCCGAGAATAATTCAGCAGATCTCAGAGGGATTGCTTGACTTTGAGCTGAATGCCGCTTAGTTTATGTTTTCATTTTTACCGAACCATTGTTAAATTGAAGATGCGAACAATAATAAACGCACAAAACTACTGAAAAAAGTTCAAACCACCATCATGCTCCGCTGTAAAAACAATGTTGGTTGCTATTTTTCGGAAGGAAACGACATGGACTGAAGAAAAAAAACACCCTACAGCACGCTTATCAATGATGCGTTGCCGTAGGGTGGCTTACGATATTTTCAATCCAAGAATGCTTCTTCGAAGGAAGAAGCGAGAAGACTCAGCTTCTCACCCGGTCAATCAGTTCCTGGGGATACT
>JAZUKS010000116.1:0-15123 GCA_045643405.1 Bacteroidaceae bacterium
AGGGCATATGCCTTTCGCCTATAATATAATATTATGTGAAGTAATTATGACAAGTAATAAAGATAAAAATCACGCAATCAGCAGTTTGGGACTATTGGATATATCGCAACTTCTCATAACGATATACTTGTCATAAAAGAAGAGCTCCACTCTCCATCTATATTTATAAAGGAGGGCAATGCCTTCTGCTGTAGCCTGCAGATTATTGGTATAGAAGACAAATCGGCGAGAGCCTTCAATGTCATAGAATACCACTCTGCGGAGAACCTCAGGATAACGTTTATGGGTTAGGTATCCTGTAAACTCAATCAATTGGTCGGCAAGTATTCCTGATTCAGGATTGTTATAACACTTGTCTTGCACGACCTTGAAGCGCATATTACGCTACTCGCGTACAACAAAGAAGGCACCCAACTGATGTATTGCATACAGATTGAAAAGAGCCATGTACGCACGGTCGAAAATATAGAATGCGCCTGATTCATAGGTAATTTGAACCATTGCCTTAGAATCATGAAGATTGGCATCCGATATGTAAACAAATGCCGGAACATCAGTCTTTATTTCATACAAGGTGTGCATCTTGATGCCTCCCTTGTCATGATGTAGCTTGCTCCACTTGAATAGGCCAAGACTTAGAGAAATAGTCGATGAGTCAAATGCATAGACATCCTTGTCATCAAGGAATCTGTCAGGACATTTACCCTGTCTCTTTCCTCTGGCAATCTTGATCATCAAGTTGGCCATCTCTTCGAAGATGTGGTAATCGCGATTGCTGTTAGCATCAGAGATTGTACTTTTGCTAACTCGCTTGCCAATGCCCATCTGGTAAAGAGCACCGCCTAGTGAATTCAACACATTCACTAAAACTCCCAGGCTTCTACACTGCCACAGCTGACCAAGTATCATAACAAGGAGATGCTGATAGCTGGAGAAGGTCCTAATTCGGGCATTGCCCCTGTATTTTTTGACATACCACTCGAATGAGTCTCGAGGAAGGAACTCGCACATCTGTCGGAATACATATTTGCCTTTGTTCATCTTTGAGTCTTTTTGCTTTCATTTTGCTAAAGGCTACAAAGATATGAAAAACGAGACATTTTCAAATCCTCCGAGTACGATTTTCTCTATCTCAAGTTTTGTGTGTCAATAATTTAGAAACTATAATTACCGGTTTTAACCGGACAGTAGTGAAAGGCTATATCGAATGTGTCCATTATAAATTGCACAAGATGAGCCGGAATGGAGAACTCCGCCAAGCCAGGGTCCCAGTTACTCCAATTTTCAATTCAGAATTCGAGGCCAGTTTCATTTCCTTCATACTGAATCAGCGTTTTGTCTTCTCACTACCTTTTGAGAGAATCATCAAGCAGATCCGTCAGATGGATTTTGACATCAGCAAGACAACCTGCTTCAATCTGGTCAAAGGAGCCTATAACCTCATAGAGCCTTTGGCCCCAGTCATGCTTCGTACCATACTCGATACGAAATATGTAGGCATGGACGAAACATACTACAAACTCACGAACTGCGTCAAGCAGAACGCTAACGGCAAACGGGTAAGGAAGGTCTACTTCTAGGAACTCCATGCCAACACCCTCGGTCTCGTCTATTATGGCTTTGAGCATGGATCGAGAAGCGAAACGGCTGGTGCAGAATTCCTGAAAGACTTCAAAGGCAATCTGCAATCCGATGCCTATAGTTTCTATAAGAATTTAGAGAAGGATCCTGATAACGGAATCACCCGACTATCCTGCATACAGCACACCAAACGCAAGTTTCTGGACATCGACTTAGAAATGGCTCAAGAGATTGCTCGACTATACGGTTTGCTCCACCATAAAGAACACGAGCATACGATCGGAGTCGGTGGATGGACGGAACAGCAACATCTGGCTTGGAGGCAGGAATACTCCACTCCAATACTCAAAGAGATTGAGGACAAGTGCCAACTCATTGTGAAAACAGTGCCACCGAAACAAGATATCTGCAAGGCTGCTAAATATGCCCTGTCCGAAATGGAGGCAACCAGAAATATCTTCCAGACTGCTACCTGCAGTTTGGACAATAACGCATGCGAGCGTCTGAACCGAGCCATTTCCCTATCCCGACGGAACTCTCTTTTCTTCTGTAGTGAGGGAGGTGCACAGCAGGCAGCCCTTTTCTATTCCCTCGTCTCTTCATGCCAGCTTCATAGCATCAATGCTGACAAATATCTCGAATGGCTGCTCAATTCAATGGCAAACATGAGCTTGATGAAGCTCAAAGATGATACTAAACTGAGAAATCTTCTAC
Source organism: Bacteroidaceae bacterium (assembly GCA_045643405.1). Lineage (GTDB taxonomy): Bacteria > Bacteroidota > Bacteroidia > Bacteroidales > Bacteroidaceae > Physcousia. The sequence goes on from JAZUKS010000116.1 coordinate 2,296, forward strand.
CTGATATGTACGCTGCAATGGCCTAAATCAAGGATTGCGGTATTCTTGGAACGCATACCGCTATTTCCGCATAGAGGATAACACCGTGATGGCATACACCAATCAGGGAGACAGCTTCCGCATCCCCCTCACCATGAACGACCTTGAGCAGCAACTCAATCCCGACCTCTTCTTCCGTCTCAACTGTCAATACATAGCCCACATCGACAGCATCTGCAAGATCAGTTTCTTCTTCAGTTCCAAACTCATCGTGCGCCTCACTGGTTGCGATGACGACCACATCGTCATCAGCAAGGAGAAAAGTGCCCAGTTCAAGCAGTGGTTGGATAGGTAACACATCGCTTCACCTCCCATTTTTCCGATTTGCACCTTTGGGCGTTGCGTCTGTATGATAACTCCCCATTCCTTTTTGCGAAATGGGGAGTTTTGATTCATCTATATTCAATTGCAATGACCTTCAATTTGTATTTTATCATAGCTATCTGGTAAGAAGCGAAGGCTGAGGAGAGATTATTCTGCGACTGGCGGTGGAGCGTTTCGGCATCCAGTAGGTCGGTCAGATCTTCGGTGCCAGCCTTGTATTTTGCGTTGCTTTGTCTTAGGTTCTCTTCCGACTGCTTGACAGCGGATTCGGCTACTGCTACCTGTTGTTGCGCCTCTTGCAGATTGCTCCACGCTGATTCTATGTCGATGGTGAGCATCAGGAGTGCTTCCTGACGGTCGTTCTCGGCTTGCTGAGCTTTCATCTTCTGGCGACGGATGGCATGAGAGCCTCCCCACCATGATGAGATTGGGATAGATACGGTAGCAAGGGCAAGACCGTTGGTGATGTTGGTGTCAGCATATCGGCGTACATTCTCGGAGAGTCCTCCCATACCCATGTTCATCCCCATCACACCCACAGCCACGGTGGGCAGATGTTTGCCGCGTTCCATCTTTACCTGTAACGTCTGAGCCTCGACATTCTTTGTGGCAAGCTCGTACTCCTGGCGCATGGTGGCAGCAGTAGAGGCATCTGCCATTTCAACAAATTGAATGTCTGTACTTTCCGGCAGATAAATGTCGAATGCCGATGTGATGCCGCACTGCTGGGCCAGCAGCATGGAGAGCACACGGATGCCATTCTCCACCTTCAAGCGGTTGCTACGCAGTTCGTGCTGACGCAACTGCACCTTCAGCAGGTCATTGCTGGTAGTGATGCCAGCCTTCACAAACTGATCAACCTGGTCGAGCACCGCCTGCACCTGACGGTCGGCAGCATCGAGCGTCTGCAGGTTGTACTTCAGTTGCGCTATCTGCCAGTAGTTCTCCGTCACCTTCTCCACGATGTCCTTCTCCTTCAGTTGGAGCTGCAGCTGCATGACATCCTTCTGCAATGCCGCCAGCTTGTTGCCAGTCGTTATCTGCCCACCGGCATAAAGCGGTTGCATGACGGAGAGCGACACGTTGTAGCCACGATTCAGTTCGGCAAAGTCAAAAGGCTGACCTACCATCTGCGAAATGCCAGGCATGTTAGGTTCGAAGGCAGCCAACTCTTCGGGGTAAGTGCCGTCGCCTTTAATGATATTGTCGAAGGCATGGAATGCGGTGGCGCTAAGAGATATTTCGGGGAAATACTTTGTGTTAGCTTCCGACTTCTGTTCCCCCGCCATCTGTATGTCGAGAGCAGCATTCTTTAGTTTTATGTTATTTGCACGAGCCGAGTCAAGGCATTGCTCGAGGGTGTATGATGTCTGAGCTTGGGCACAGAGTCCCAAACCTAGCATGATTATCGTTAGGAGTTTATCTTTCATGAGTTTTTTTCTTTTCATTTAACTTCCAGTAAACAACAGGCAGCATAAGTACCACCATGATGAGCGAACCGATGCCACCGGCACAGATGCTCACACCTACAGGCATCCAGAAACTTGTGGCGGCAATAATCATCGGCACCACACCCACAGCCGTTGTAGCCGTGGTGAGGAAGATAGGCACCATGCGTCGGCGACCAGCATCGTAGGCAGCATCGCGAGCCGACCATCCTCTCTTCATCAAGGCGTCAGCATGTTCGAAGATGAGAATCTCATTGCGCATGATCATACCCATCAGCGTAATGATACCCATCATGGCGGTGACGCCTACGGGACGTCCCATTGCCCACATTCCCAACAAGGCACCAGGGATGCAGAGTGCCAGCGAGAGGATGCAGATGACCGACACTTTCAGACGCTTGAAATTGAACAACAGGAAGAAGAATATCAGCACGATGGCAGTTCCGATGGTTGCAGCCATGCTACCTTGCGTCTCGGCATCGTTCTCGGGTTCGCCACCCACCTCAAAGCGCACGCCTTCGGGCAACGAAATCTCATTCTCGATCATCTGTGTAAAACCGCTCTGGAGTGCGTTGGTATAGACACCTCGTTTTGCCTCCACACCCACCGTAATGCATCGTACGCCATTGCGATGCACAATGTCCGTCTCGCCCCAAGCGGGTTGCACATCGGCAATCTGTCGCAGCGGCACGGTGTTCATGTCCGATGAAAGATACAGGTCTTCTATGCCTCCGCAGTCAAGGTCTTCCTTGCCAGCGTCCTTGATGATGATGGGCGCCTCATAGTCTCCCTCCCATACCTGACCAATCTGCATAGTGCCCGTGTTGAGCATCAACTGAAGTTCTGTGAGGGTGCGGTTCATGCCCATCTGTGGAGCAGCGACAGGATCAAGCTCTACCTCCACCAGCGAGCGACGTTCCTCCCAATCGGTCTTCACGTTCATCACGCGGTCGTCCTGACGCATTCGTGCCATCACATCCTCCGCCACACGATGCAGCGAGTCGAGGTCGTTGCCGTAGAAGCGGAACTCAAACGGAGTGAAGTTCTGGTAGTCGAGTTGTTTGAACTTCACAAAGGCATTCGGCCAATGGTCGCTGTAGGGTTCGTACTTGTCAAGCAAAGCCTCCGTATCGGCATTCGACTTGGTGTTGACGATAAACTGTGCATAGTTTCTGCCTCCCATCTTCGGCGCGTAGGCAGAATGGAAACGAGGCGATGCACAGCCGATGAACGAGGTGATGCTCACCACACGGTCATCGCTCTTGAGTAGGGTATAGACAGAGTCGGAAACTGCCTGTGTTTCAGCCAATCCCTTACCCTCGGGCAGCGTAATCTCGACAGCAAACTGGTTGCGTTCTGCCGTAGGCATCATGCGTATCTTGAGGCGAGGACCAATGACCACAAGACTACCCACAACAAGGGTAACGCCTCCAATGATGGTCGTCCAAGGATGATGGAACGTCCATGCGAGACACTTGTCGTAAACGGCCTGAACGTGGTCGGTCAGCGATTTCTTCTCTGGGGCAGATGCTGCCTCTTCAATGGTCAGATCGCCCACTCGGCTTGTCGGCTTCGACACTTCCACATGCTTCTGCACTTTCACCTTTCTCTTCTTAATGATCAGAAATTCCAACACCGGAATCACCACCACCGCCAGCACAAGACTCACGCTGAGGTTGATGGCCATGGTGTACGGCAACCAGTGGAGCATGTCGGCTGTCATTCCCTCCATCACGAAGAGTGTCGGGAAGAAGATGACACACAGACACAGGGTGGCAAGTACCATGGGCAGGAAGTAGTGCTGAGCTGAGACGGCAGCCGAATACCAACGCGAATAGCCTTTGTTGAGGTACTCCAGATAGCCATCTAGTACCACAATGGCATTATCGACCACCATACCCATTACGATGATGAGCGAGGCGAGCGTGACGGTATTGAGCGGAATGCCTATCATATACATGATTCCCACCGAGATAAACGTATTGAACGGTACTATCAATCCTGCCACGAGAGCGGTACGCCAAGGGAAGAGCACGAGCATCACGATGATGATGATAGCGATGGATTCGAGGAGGTTCACGAGGAAATCTTTGACCGAATCATCCACCACCTTGCACTGGTCGGTGATGCGCTGCACGGTGACGTCCTTCGGCAGTTCTTCGCTGACGAAACTGTCCATCACTTCCTGCACCTCACGCCCGAACTGCACGATGTTGTTGCCCTGTTTCATCTCCAACGAGACTATGACGCAAGGATGACCATTGTACTCGATGTACGACTCCGAAACGTCATACTCACGCTTCACCTCTGCCACATCCTTCACGCGTACCACATTGTTGTCCTGATCAGTGAAGATGATGGTGTTCTCTATCTCCTGCTCGCTGTTGGCCGATGGCTTCACGTGGATAGGCACATTCTTCTGCCACCCCGTGATGCTGCCCGACATCGTGGTCATGCCTGCTGCATTGAGGCTCTGCATGAGTTGCATCTGTCCGATGCCGTAAGCCGACAGACGTTCACGGTCGATGATGATGCTTATCTGCTCTTTCGTGTCGCCCAGCATACGCACATTATCTACCGAACTGATGGTGCGCAGACGGTCGGCAAGGTTGTCGCTGTAGCCTTTCAGTTCGCGATACGAACGCTGGACGCTCTCCAAGGCAAGGAGCAATGCCGACGAATCGCCGAAGTTATCGTTCACGGCTATCGCCATAACACCACTCGGCAACTGCTGCTTGAAGGTGTTGAGGCCATGGCGAATCTTTCCCCACACCTCGTCCTTGTTGTTTACACGATCCTCCAATTCCACCATCATCACGCACATGCCGTTGGAGGATGTTGAGGTTGTCTTGTTGCGCTTCACCTCGTCGAAGGTGAAGAGATAACGTTCCAGCGGACGTGCCACCTGCATCTCTACCTCCTCGGCTGTTGCTCCCGGATAGACAGCAACCACCACACCCTGGCGGATGGTGAAGTCGGGAAACTCCGCCTTCGCCATCTTGTCAATGCCGAAGATGCCCAGCAGGAAGGCAACACCCACCATGAGAAATGTCAGTCGGTAGTTCTTCATCAGCCAACTGACCCAGTTCTTTGCTTTATCTTGTTTCATGATTTTCTGTAAACGCTTAAACTTTTAAACCCTTAAACCTTTACCTTGCTTCCCTCGCTCAACTTCTGGTGTCCTTCTGTTACAATCTTGTCACCTTCAGAAAGACCTCGGGTGATGACGATACGATTACCTGTGGCATGACCAGTGGTAACAAGTTGCCTTTTCGCTACATTGTTCTTCACCACCCATACAAAGAACTCGTTCTTCGCATTCTTATGAACAGCTGTGATGGGTACGGTAACTTGCTCGACCACCGCATCAGCGACTTCTTCCGAATCCTTTCTCACTTTGCACACCATGCCAGGCAACAGTTCCCCATCGGGGTTGCTGACACTGATCTTGATGTCGTAGGTATGGGTCATGCTGCTTGCTTCCACGCATTTCTCAATCTTGCCACCATCGTATTGCCTGCCTCCGTTGGCATCGACCGTAATCAGCATCGGGGTATTGCTTTTAATGCTTGCAATCTCCTTTTCTGGAATGCTCACCTTTACCTTTACATTCTTGATGTCGAGGATCTTAGCCACGGGCATAGCGGGCAGAGCCGTCTCGCCCACGCTTACCACATCCTTGCCCACGACACCACTGACAGGCGCATAGATGCTGCACTCTGCCAACTGCTTGCGAGCCATCTCCAGTTGTGAGCGTGCCTGCTCCACCTTGCTCTGTGTCTCCACCCACTTCATGTCGGGCAGCGAGTTGTTGTCGTGCAACTGCTTCATACGCGCCAGCGCATCATTCGCCTGAGTCATCATTGCCTCGGCCATTGCCACAGCGTTCTTTGCCTGCGTCTTGTCCAGCTCGGCTATCAACTGACCTTTGTTCACGTGCTGCCCAGCACTTACACCAACTCTTGCCACTGTGCCCGAACCGGTGAAGCTGACCGAAGTGGCAGATTGTTCCTCCACCACACCAACATACTCGCGTTCATCACTACTGGTGGTCCCGTTCACCACCTCTGTCTGTACCCTTACTACAGGCTTCTCTGTTTCACTCTTCTTCTCGCCTCCGCATGATACCAGCATCAGCAGCGTACCGAAGAATGCCATTTTTCTGATCTTCATTTTTAACCTATTTGTTTATGTTTGATTACTCTCATTTATTCAAAACGAGTGCAAAGGTAAGGCTACGAAAAGACGTTTCGGACATTCAAAACACCCTCGCATTGTTCTATAACACCTTTGATGAGGACAAATAAGTATTATAAAACAAACCGCAAGAATAAAAGAACAACACAAACCGCAAAAAAATAATTAATTTTGCATGCAAATTATAATAAAAGGCAATTATGAACATTCTTGAACTTCAATCGCTGGCTCAACACAGCATGGCACTCTACGACAACAAACTGATGCTATTATCTGACATTCACAAACTGAAAGACGCGTTTGCATTAGAGAACAGTATCATCGATGCTCTCGTCCTGGCTTTTGTCACAGATGGTCAGATAAACCTTGTGACAGAAGATGAAGAATTGGACCTGCGGCGAGGAGATCTATTTGCCTGCTCTCCTCATTATATAATAAGGAGGTCAATGGCAAGCATGGACTTCGAGGCGTTGGCTATAGCACTTTCGAGCGAATACTGTATAGAGCTGGCAGACATGGCAGGACTTGACTGGACGTTCCGCAGCATGATGCAGCAGCATGAGGTCATTCATCTCAATGACCTCCAGATAGATTCCTTCAAGCACATGTTTGACTTCCTTGGCTTCAAAATACAGTCACCAGACACTCCAAACAAGGGTAAGTGCTTGAACCATCTGCTATTATCTCTCATCTATCAACTGTTCGATATGCGAATTCCAAAAGAGATTCCACAACAGAGCTACTCACCGCAAGAGAACCTGCTGCAACGCTTCACTAAATTGCTAAAAGACAGCAATCCACTCAGCCCTTCGGCAAGTTCTACCGATAGGAAAGGATTCTTGAGCGTAAACGAATATGCCAACCTGCTGTGCGTCACTCCCAAATACTTCTCTAGTACCTGCAAGCGACTGACAGGCATGACCGCCGGTCAAATCATCGACGAAGAGATAATGACCACAGCGAAACTCCTCCTCCGCGACAACACGAAGAGCATAAAGCAGATAGCCGAAATGCTTGGTTTCGCCAACCAAAGCCACTTCGGCACCTATTTCAACCGCAAGGCAGGAATGTCGCCACAGCAGTTTAGAAATGGAGAGAAGTAATCTCATTGCCGCAGGCATCCTGCTTGCCTCTGCAGTAGTTTATGGTGTCGTAAAGTTGAAATAAGCTTTTCACTTCCCATTTTCCGCATCGCACCATTGGGCGTTGCGAGTGTATAATAAACGAAGTACTTCTGCATCAAACAAAAGACAACGATGCAGAAGTACTTCTTTTAATGGCTGGATAAGTAACCCCTCACTTTTCTGATTGCTCAACCACCTGTATGAACTTATCGAGCAGTGGGATCATTGATTGCAGTTCCTCTTCGCTCATGCCGCTCTCTACGAGTTCACGTGCCAAGCAGTTGGGCACTTCCTTGATCTGCTCCTCCAGGCGTTTGCCATCGCCCGTGAGGGAGATGATGCGCTGACGGCTGTCTGCCTGACTCTTCTGGCGAACGATGAGACCTTGTTTCTCCATACGCTGCAGGAGGGGAGTGACGGTGTTTGTCTCCAGGTGCAGGCGCTCGGTGATTTCGCTGATGATGCGGTTGTCCTGTTCCCAGAGCAGCATCAGCACGAGATACTGCGGATAGGTGATGCCATACTGACGGAAGTAGGGCGTGTAGCATGCCGTAACCAGTCGTGCCGCCGTATAGAGTCGGAAGCACAACTGGTTATCGAGTTTCAGTTGTGGATAAGCCATTGGTTTACTTCGTTAGATTATACTTCTGTCGCATAGCGTTGCGCTCCTCTTCGCTGAGCGATGCCATGAAACCCTTCCAACCTGGACAGAAACCGATGTGCCAACGCCAGAAGCGACCAGCGAGTGACTTTGGATTGTTGTCGTACTTAGCTCTCAACTTGCAGTTTGCGCAAGGTTTTTCGTTTGATGTTGCCATAAGAATAAGGATTTATTGGTTTGATTTTTTGTTTTTCCACCATGACTTTATGCGCTTCACTCCATCCACTCCGAGGATGGTCAGACCTCCGTATTGGCAGGTTTTTGCCAAACCGAAGAAAATGAACCACAACACACCTTTTGCCGCAGCAGAGATGGGCAGTGCCATCTGGGCAAAGGAGATGATGTAGCAAGGCACGCACAGGGCAAGGATGATGATGCCTGTGCGGAAAGAAAAGCGGCGCAGAAATATTTGTATTTTTTGTTTCATCGTTGCCTACGAGGTTATTTTCCAAGCAGTTGCTCTACGTATGCCTCCAACTGTTCTGGCTTTACAGTAGGGTCGAAGCGCTTGACCACATTGCCCTGTCGGTCAACGAGAAATTTCTCGAAGTTCCACTTGATGTCGCTCTCCTGACGGCTCTTGCCATTGATGCGCGAAGAGATAGCTATCATGATGTTCATCAGCATGTTGCCTTTGCCTTCACGCTTGTTGACTGCCGCTTTCAGGAAAGTGTAAAGAGGCGACTCGCCAGGACCATTCACCTCAATCTTCTTGAAACGAGGGAAGGTAGTGTCGTACTTGGCGGTGCAGAACGATGTTATCTCCTCGTCATTGCCCTTTGCCTGTTCCATAAACTGATTGCAAGGGAAATCCAGAATCTCCAATCCCTGCTCCTTGTACTTGCGGTAAAGTTGCTCCAAAGCCTCATATTGAGGTGTAAGCCCACAACCAGTAGCCGTGTTCACAATGAGCAAAACCTTGCCCTTAAATTCACTAAGCGCCACATCAACATCCTGTCGATTCTCACGCTTCTTTACGATGATGTCATACAGTTTCATGTTTATATCGTTTGCGATTTATGTTGTTATTATTATATGAGTAGAACGGTGGTAATTCCAATTTCTGCCTGCAAAGGTAATAATATTCTTAGAAATATCGCACACGACATTATTGTTTTAACCTTTATTTAACACTTACATTAGTCGGCGTTTCACCTCCCATTTTTTCCGCTTCACACCTTTGGGCGTTGCGTGTGTATGATAATTGAAGTACATTTGCATCGCTTTTCTGCTGAAGCACCGCGGACCTGCCTTCGCTGCACTTTGCGCAACGGACAGACGACCGCTGAAAAGCTCAGCGAGGAAGCATTAAAAAAACAAGAATAACGATGCAGAAGTATTTCTTTTTATTGCTATTGACGCTTTCGGGTGCCAATGCGTTTGGACAAACAAATGTTACCGATTCTCTCGTGCTGGATTCGATCGAAGCGAAATGGGAGAAGATGATTGATGAGGTGACGGTGGTGGCGCACAGGTCGGTGGTGAAGTTTACGACCGACAAGGTGAACTACAGCGTGAAGGACGATCCGGACAGTAAGACGCAGACGGTGCTGGAGATGCTGCGCAAGGTGCCGATGGTGACGGTGGATGGCAAGAGTAACATCTCGGTGAATGGTTCGCAGCAGTTTCTGGTGTATGTGGATGGTCGCCCGAGCACGATGATCACTCGCAACCCTACGAAGGTGCTGCGCAGTATGCCAGCTGGTAGTGTGGAGCGCATCGAGGTAGTGACGAACCCTGGTGCGAAGTACGATGCTGAGGGCGTAGGCGGTGTGCTGAACATCATCACGAAGAAGAGCAATCGCCGGAAGCATGAGGAGTTGTCGTGCACGTTGCATACCACCATCGGAACATGCCGCTGGGGACAGGACTTCATGCTCAACTATACCAAGAACAAGTGGACTGTAGATTTGAGCCTGATGGGCGAATATGAGTATCAGGGACATAGTCCTGTAAGCAGCAGTGTGGAGCACCTCTCAGGAGCAGAACCATACACAGAATCTTCGCAGATGGACACGCGCCAGCACATGCCGTTCGGTATGGGTGAACTGAACATCGGCTATCAGTTGGATTCCGTTTCGGCAGTTCATCTGGCACTCTCAGGTACGCTCATGGCAATGAACGAGAAGGGTTCGCCTTCGTATTATTATAAAGGTGGGCGCTATGGCGATGGTTTGGCGTTGACGATTCTAAGCGAGTCGAAGATGCGTATGGGGTCAATGGACGGAAGTCTTGACTATCAGCGGTTCTTTGGGCAGAACAAGGAGGGCAGCATGACGTTTACCTATCAGTATTCGCTGAGCCCTAACCACATGATCAACCGATACAACTATGATGACAAGGCATTGGTAGAGCAGTTCGGATTCTTCGATATTGACCAGGAGAGCAATGAGCGTTCGGAGAACCACAATGTGCTTGCCGACTTCGTGCTGCCTGTGACAAAGTGGCTGAAGATATATACGGGAACCAAATATACGGCTGACATCAACAACGGCAAGAGTTTCCGTCAGCAGCGTCATCTGGGCGCACTCTATGCCGAGGCGGAAACAGAGTTTGCGTGGCTATCGGCAAAGGCAGGTCTCAGATACGAGCACGTCCGGCAATCATCGCACTACAAGGATGATTCCGCTCCGGTATTCGACACAAAGAATGGTGTGCTGGTTCCTTCTGCCAGCCTCACGGCATCGCTCAGCGAGAGCCAGACAATAGGCATGACCTACAATCTGCGTGTGCGTCGCCCGGGCATTGAGGAACTCGATCCTTTTGTCAACCGTTTCGACCCTCTGATGCTGGAGTATGGTAATCCGCACCTTGACCTTGAACGCACACACAACCTTTCGCTGTCGTACATGCTCAACCTACAACGAATCTCCATGCGTGCCGCCCTGACTCACCAGTTGACCGATGACGGCATCATGCAGTACTCATTCCAAAAGGAGGGAAAGATTCACCGCACCTTCGGAAACATCGTGCGTACCAATCAGACATCGGCAAACGTGTACGTTAGTTGGGGCATGACCAAGACCACGAAGCTCTTGCTCAACACCGAACTCTCGTACGTAGATCATCGCAGCACCGAATTTGACGCCAGGAATCACGGTTGGAGCCTCGGTAGCAACATTGGCGTGCAGCAGACATTGCCCTGGCAACTCAAGTTCACCACCAACCTGGAGTACATGAGTCGCAGTTACACGCTTCAGGGGTGGGAGTCAGGCATGACCGAACTGACGGCATCCATCTCGCGCAGTTTCAAGGACGACCGTTGGAACATCGCACTAACTGGTACCACAGGTATCGGACACGGCGGCGTCCTTGTGTGGACATCCTACAGCAAGACGCCCGACTTCACCTCCACCCAATCCTTCACCATGCCCGTGCAATGCATCACCCTCGGCATCACCTACAATTTCGGCGGTGGCAAAAGAGAGCTTCGTGAACAGAATGACATTGAACTGCCACAGAAGAGGAATCGTAGAGGTAGGTAAACCATCGCAATGGTAACGTGTCTAATCAGGTATGTTACCATTTTTCTTTGGATTTACGCCGATAACCGTGGAAATCTACTCGAATTATGTACATTTTCACGGAGTGTTGACACACATTTGTCTTTTTCAATTAAAAGAAGAATATAGTATTTGGAATGCATTTTGAAATCATTTGGGAAACAATTATCACATAAGTTTAGGGTTACGTATTCCCATGTATAATACATGCTCTTTTAAACTCATTAGTTAAACCTGATTTGAACGAATTGTAAGTTTACAACTACTTATATATATAAGAACAATTATACTTAAACCTAAACTCATTAAATCGGAATCAGGTCATTTTTTCTTTTAACTGAAACCAAAAGTGCTATGTCAACCCTAATTTATATCAATAAATAGGCATATTTTGCGAGGAAAACATGAAAAACATACGGAAAATTTGGTTGAATAGGATATATTCCTTAATTTTGCAAGCAAAATTTGCAGAACGTGTTTATAAAGTAGGCAGAATATGCCAAAACGTGATGCAATAATAACTTAAATTAGAAAGAGATCAATATGACGTAGATATAATATATGATAATTAGTGAATATCGTTGAGATAGGAACACGGAAGCAGAATGTGCCGTTCAAGCACGTGATGTTTCCCAAATGTTTCCCGAAACAGATACAACCCACTGATTTTCAATTTTCGTTAGCCGCCGCGCAGGGTGCCTTAGAGGAGTAAAAGTATGATAATCAATGGCAAATAAAAATTGAGATATTATGTTGAACATTGATCTTATATATAGACTTTACGATTCTCTCACAAGAGAGGAAAAAGAAGAACTCTTGACAAAATTGTTCAAGAATAGTCGCCAGACAATGGCTTATTTTAGGCGTACAAAAAACGTCAGCTTGAGTAAACTTAAATATTAGCAGATGCTTTTAACAAGCCAATAGACTACTTCCGGTTGAATAACCCTTATGATGAAGATGAAAGTCTGAAGGGGGATGTTCAAGAAAATACTAAACCAGTGGAAGTTCTGGAGTCTAATAATAAGGAACTTAAAAAATTACAGGAGAAGAATGATACCTTAACGGAGATGCTAAGATTAAAGACTGAGACTTGCGAGGCTCTTCAATTAAGTAAACACTGTTTAGAGTTGTTGGTTGCTAAAAACGTTAAACTCCAGTAGTTTTTAACTGAAATAATATCGGTTGGCTATAATGCATGTAATGCAGCATATCGCCAACCGATTTTTACTTTATGTCAAAAGTTATGGATGTAGTCACATACAATACTAACATTTATTACCCATCTCGTAAGCTTCCTGCAACTTGGCATTACCCTCAATGGTACGAGGTGCATCTACACCACCGCAGAAGAGAGTACCTTTGAGTTCGCATTTTGGATAGCAGTCAATCCAACCTGTAAGACCTGCCTCGGCACGCTTCGGTACCCATTCTTCATCTTCTGCAGCTGTCGATAGCATGTAAACCTCACGGAACTTGTAATCCTGCGAGTACATGGCGTTCATACGGTCAATGAGCGTCTTCATCTGTCC